>JBGSKP010000447.1:0-3564 GCA_041741175.1 Thiocapsa sp.
CTGCAGATCCGTAATCGCGACCTCGTGCACGGCCACACGCTCGGTCTCCAGGTTGAGCTGGGTGAGCGTGTCGCCGACCTTGCTCAGACGCTCCGCCGCCATGGCCGAGCCACGCACGAAGTGGCACTGATAGTCGTCGTCGCGCCGGCAGCCCATGAGCACGATCCCGTCGAAGCCCGAGTTCAGGGCGTCCGTCACCCAGGACAGGCTAACCGAGCCGAGACAGCGAACCGGGATCACACGGACAAACGGCGTCAGAGCCACGCCGGCTTGGGCCGCCATGTCGAGCGCCGGGTAGGCGTCGTTCTCGCAGGCGAGTGCCAGGATGCGCGGCTTCTCGGAGAACTCGTCCGGGATGTCGACCGCCTTGATCTGCTGGTTGACCGTGTCGATCGAGTAGTTCTCGAAGGAGATGACACGCACCGGGCAGGCGCCCATGCAGGTGCCGCAGCGCCGGCAGCGCGACTCGTTGAAGACCGGATAACGTTGCTCGTCCTCGTTGATGGCGCCGAACGGACACTCGACCGTGCAGCGTTTGCACTGGGTGCAGCCTTCCTTGCGGAAGCTCGGATAGCTCAGATCACCCACCCGCGGATGGACGCCGGTCCCGCGGCCTGCATTCTCGGCGGACTGGATCGCCTTCATGGCCGCGCCGACGGCGTCTTCCATCGCCTGCTTCATGTCCATCGGACGACGCACCGGGCCGGCAGCATAAATGCCGGTGCGCCGCGTCTCGTAGGGGAAGCAGATGAAGTGGCTGTCGACGAAACCGTGCTTGAGCTGCGGCAGATCCGTGCCCTGGCGATAGTCGAGGTTGAGGATCGAGGGCGGAGCGACCGCGAGCTTGCGTCGTGCCGCTTCCTTCTCTTCCTCGGTCGGGGCCTCGTCGACCGCGAGCTGGGCGTAGGGATCCGGCCCGACGTTCGGCACCTGACCGGTTGCGAGCACCACTAGGTCGCAGTCCATCTCGGTGTCTTCGTTCAGGATCAGATCCTTGAACTTGACCTTAAGCTGTCCGTTGGACTGAACCACCTCGGACGCCTTGCCCTTGGTGAAGGTCACCATGGCCTGTTGGCCGGAGCGGTAGAAGTCCTCGCCCGCCGCGCCCGGCGTGCGCAGATCGTCGAACAGCACCGTGGTGTCGCAGTCCGGGTTCTGCGCGCGGAAATACATCGCCTGCTTGATCGACTCGGTGCAGCAGAAGCCCGAGCAGTAGGGCAGATGACCTTCCTTCTCGGAGCGCTGACCGGCGCATTGGATGAAGGCGACCGACTGAACCACCTTGCCGTCGGACGGACGCTTCAAGGGCCCGCCGTCGGCGGCCTTGGCGAGGCGCTCCAACTCGAAGTTGGTGACTACATCCGGGGTCTTGCCGTACGCGAATTCGGGCAGCTTGTTCGCGTCGTAAGGTTTGAAGTCACTCGCCTGGACGATGGCGCCGAAGTTCTCGGTGACGGTCGACCCGGACTCGGTGCTGATGTCGGCGGCGAAGCGACCGGGCGCGCCGGAGGTTCGCGTGAGGCGGGAATTGACATGGAGCGTGATGCGCGGATCGGCCAGTACGCGCTCGATCATGTCCGCGATGCCCGGATCTTCCGGCTGCGGCAGGTCGACATCGCGCCCGTTGGGCACGTCGGAGGCCGCGGCGCGGAAGGGCACGCGCTTGTAGAGATCCTTCCAGGCGCCGCCCAGCTCGGGCTCGTCGCAGACCAGGTGGACCGGATAGCCGGCTGCGGCGGTCTCGAGCGCGGCGGTCATGCCGGTCACGCCGCCGCCGACGACCAGGATCGACTTGTTGACCTCCTGCTCGCCCGAGGGGGTCGGGACCGTCATGTACTTGACCTCGGCGCAGGCCATGCGGATGTAGTCGTCCGCCATCTCCTGCGTGGTCTCCTGCTGCGCCGGGTCATCCGGACGCGACCAGATCACGCCTTCGCGCAGATTGGCGCGCGACATGGCGGCATCCGGGAAGCTGAATGCCTCGACCTTGGAGCGTCGCGAGCAGGCGGCGATCATGACGTGGGTCGCATTGCCCGCGGCGATGTCGTCGCGGATGATCTGCACGCCCTCCGGCGAGCAGAGCATGGCGTGCTGTTTGACGCTCGCCATCTTGCCTTCGCGGCTGGCGATGGTCTCCAACTGGCCGACGTTTAGCCGCTCGCCGATCCCACAGCCCGTGCAGATATAGCCGGCAAATTTCTTTTCGACTGCCATGGCTTAAACCTCCGCTCTGGCAACGCTGTTGACGACCTGGATGGCGCGCAAGGCCGCCCCGGTGGCGTGCTGGACCGCGCGGTTCACATCGAGCGCATCGGATGCACTGCCGGCCGCAAAGACGCCGCCGTTCTGGGGCGATGCCTCGATGAAGCCCTCGCGGTTCAGGACGATGGGCACTGGGAAGGCGTTCTTGTCGACCGAGGGCTCCATGCCGATGGCCAGCACGACCAGGTCATGCGGCTCGGCAAAGCGGATGTAGCCTTCGGTGTCGACACCGTGAACGACCGGATTGCCGTCCTTGTCGGCGACGACGGAGGCCGGCTTGGACTTGATGAACTTGATTTTCTTGTTGGCCCGGACCTTGGTGTAGAAGTCCTCGAAGCGGTCGATGGCGCGCAGGTCGATGTAATAGATGTTGATCTCGGCGTCGTCGGCGAAGGCGTCCGCGACATAGGTCGCCTGCTTGAGCGAGGCCATGCAGCAGATGCGCGAGCAGTGCAGCAGGTGGTTGCGGTCGCGCGAGCCGGCACACTGGATGAAGGCGACCTTTTTGGCCTCCTTGCCGTCGGAGGGTCGCACCAGCTTGCCGCCGGTCGGGCCGTTGGGGTCGGCCATGCGCTCGAACTCGACGCTGGTGACCACGTTCTTGATCCGGTCGTAGCCGTAGGGTTGGATCTTGGCGGCGTCGTAGGGCTTCCAGCCGGTCGCCCAGATCACGGCGCCACAGCGAAACTCAAGCGTCTCCTCACGCATCTCCAGGTCGATCGCGCCGTATTTGCAGGCGGCCTTGGCCTTCTCCGCCTCGGGCGTGCCGATGATGGCGGGGTCCAAGACATAGCGCTGCGGATGGGCCATGCGGTAGGGCAGATAGGCGCCCTTGCGCTTGCCCAGTCCGTAGTTGTACTCGTCGTCGAACTCGGCCTCGACGGCCTTTTCGCAGTCGCCGCAGGCGGTGCAGTTGTCGTTGACGAAGCGGGGCGAGAGCTTGACGGTTGCGCGGTAGTCGCCCTTGGTGCCCGCCAGATCCGTGACCTCGGCCATCGTGAGGATGGTCAGGTTGGGATTGGTCTTGGCGCGGCGCTGGTTGATCTCGAGCCCGCAGGTGGGGAAGCAGAGCTTGGGAAAGTATTTGTAGAGCTGGGAGACTCGGCCACCCAGATAAGGACGCTTTTCAACCAGGACGACCTGCTTCCCGGTCTCGGCGGCCTCCAGTGCAGCGGTCATGCCGCTGATGCCACCACCGACCACCAGGATGGTCTCGTTGGTTGCGACGACTGCCGTCATGGACTTTACCTCCGTCTTCGCGGAATGGCGTGGCGAGCGGCCCGGGACAGTCTCGATCAGTGG
>JBGSKP010000448.1:0-9224 GCA_041741175.1 Thiocapsa sp.
CCGGGGAGGACTGGCGCGCCGAGGTCGAGCTGGACCGCGGGGAGACCCGTCAGACCCTGATGTGCCGAGGCAGCCCCTTGCCGTTGTCTGACAACAACCAGCGCGGACATGTGGTCGTGTTCGACGACGTCACCTCGTTGATCACCGCGCAACGCAATGCGGCCTGGGGTGAGGTCGCGCGGCGTCTGGCGCATGAGATCAAGAACCCACTGACGCCGATTCAACTCTCCGCCGAACGCCTGCGGCACAAACTGCTTGCCAAGGCCGACGAGGCCGATGCGAAAATTATCGATCGCTCGACCCGTACCATTGTGCAGCAGGTCGAGGCGATGAAGGCGATGGTGAACGATTTTTCCGACTATGCCCGAACGCCGCATATCCGCGCCGAGCCGCTGGAGCTCGACCGCCTGGTCCAGGAGGTCCTGGATCTGTATCGCAGTGCCGGGGCCGGCGCACTGCAGGTGGATCTCGGCGCGCCGGGCATGCAGGTCCGCGGCGACCCGTTGCGCTTGCGACAGGTCGTTCACAATCTGATCAAAAACGCGCAGGAGGCGCTCGGCGGACAGGCCGACGCCACCATTGCCGTCACCACGCGCGTCGTCTCCGCCGACGGCGGGCAGCTCCTTGAGCTGCAGGTCAGGGATAACGGACCCGGGTTCGAGGAGCACCTGCTGGAGCGCCTGTTCGAGCCCTACGTCACCACCAAGGCGAAGGGCACCGGATTGGGCCTGGCCATCGTGAAGAAGATCGTCGAGGAGCACCGCGGTATCATCAAGGTCGACAATACCGGTCAAGGGGCCATGATTCGGATCCGTCTGCCGATCCGCCCCAGCACTGCGGACCAGCGCACCGCAGGTCAGACCCTCACATATCAGACCGAAGGACGAGTACAGGACGAAAAGCTATGAGCGCAACACACGTCTTGGTGGTCGACGACGAACCCGACATTCGTGGTCTCGTCCAGGAGATCCTCGAGGACGAAGGCTACGCCGTGGTCAGCGCGCAGAACGGTGAATCAGCCCGCCACGCGCTGCGCGAGCGGCGCCCGGATTTGATTCTCCTCGACATCTGGATGCCGGATCTGGACGGCATCACGCTGCTGCGGGAGTGGTCGGAAGAGGAAGACGGCCTGCCCTGCCCCGTCATCATGATGTCCGGCCATGGCACCGTTGAAACGGCGGTGGAGGCGACCCGTCTCGGCGCCTATGATTTTCTGGAAAAGCCGCTTTCGATGGCCAAGCTGCTGCTCACCGTCGAGCGCGCCCTGGAGGCCGACAAGCTGCGCAAAGAGAATGTCGGCCTGAAGCGCCGCACGCCGCAGGTCCACGAGCCGGTCGGGCGCAGCGCGACCCTGCAACGGCTGCGCGAGCAGGTCAAACGCATCGCCCAGCATGACACCTGGGTGCTGATCACCGGTGACGCGGGCAGCGGCCGGGAAACCTTCGCCCGTTATCTGCACTCCCAGAGCGGGCGCCGCGAGCGTCCATTCGTCGATTTGAGTGTCTCGACCCTGGCCGGCGACAATGCCGCACGCGAGCTTTTCGGCACCGAAGACGGCGAGCACACGCATTACGGCAGTCTCGAAAAAGCCGCCGGCGGAACGCTGCTCCTGGACGAGGTCGCCGACATGGAGCTGGAGGCCCAGGCAAAATTGCTCGGCGCGCTCGATACCGGGTCATTCATCCGGGTCGGGGGCAGTGAGCCGGTGCGCATTGATGTGCGCATCGTCGCCGTGACGCAGCGTAACCTCGAAGAAGAGGTACGCGCCGGACGCTTCCGCGAAGACCTTTTTTATCACCTGAACGTGGTTCCGCTGAACATCCCTCCACTGCGCGACCACGCCGAGGACGTCTCGGATCTGCTCAATTTCTATCTCGACTATTTCGCCACGCACGAAAAATTGCCGTATCGCCGTTTCAGTGTGGGCGCCCAGAACTATCTGCGCAACTACACCTGGCCGGGTAACGTGCGTGAGCTTAAGAATCTGGTTCAGCGGGTTCTGATCCTCGGGGCCGGGGATGAGATCAGCCAAAAAGAAGTCGAAGCGGCGCTGGGGGCGCCCCTGCCATCGGCCGGACAGGCGCTGGAGGGGCTGGTCTCGTTCGACCAGCCGCTACGCCAGGCCCGTGAGCAATTCGAGAAGGCGTATCTGGACTATCAGCTCGAAAAGCACGTCGGCAATGTCAGCAAGATGGCAAAGGAGGCCGGCATGGAGCGCACGCATCTGTACCGCAAGCTGCGCTCGCTGGGAATCGAGATCAAAGAAAGGCGTTGAAGTGCGTCCGGCGGGGCATGTCGGGCTCGGACCGACCAGCCCGGCTTGGCGCGACCACGAAACTTGGCGCCGACGCACTTCACGTGTTTTTTCTCTTAAACCGCGTCGCGCCGGTCGCTGCGGACAGCGACCGGGCCGAAAGACTTCACGCCACAACACACAACACTCCGGACGCGGTTTAAATGAAGATCATCATCCTCGGGGCCGGTCAGGTCGGCACCTCGGTGGCCGCGAACCTGGTCAGCGAAGCCAACGACATAACCGTTGTCGATCACAATCCCGATCTGCTGCGCGAGCTTCAGGATCGCTTTGATCTGCGCACCATCCTCGGCCATGGGGCGCATCCGGATGTGCTGCTGCGCGCCGGGGCGGAAGACGCCGACATGATCATCGCCGTGACCAACAGCGACGAGACCAACATGGTCGCCTGTCAGGTCGCCTACACGCTCTTTCACACACCGACCAAGATTGCCCGGGTGCGCGCCCAGAGCTTTCTGGATCAGCCCAAGCTGTTCGGTACCGAAGCCCTGCCGATCGATGTGCCGATCAGTCCGGAGGCGCTGGTCACCGAGTACATTCTGCGCCTCGTCGAGAACCCGGGGACGCTGCAGGTGCTGGACTTCGCCGGCGGGCGGATTCGCCTCGTCGCCGTGAAAGCCTACTACGGCGGCCCTCTGGTCGGGCACGAGCTGCGCACGCTGCACGAGCACATGCCGAAGGTCGAGGCACGCGTCGCCGCCATCTACCGACAGGATCGGGCGATCGAGCCCCAGGGCGATACCGTCATCGAGGCAGACGACGAGGTCTTCTTTGTCGCCGCGCCCATGCACATCCGCTCGGTGATGAGCGAGCTGCGCCACCTCGACCGCCCCTACAAGCGCATCATCATTGCCGGTGGCGGCAATATCGGCACACGACTGGCCGGCGCACTGGAACGCAACTACCGGGTGAAGGTGATCGAGCGCGATCTGATGCGCTGCAAAGGCATCGCCGAGAACCTGGAGAAAACGATCGTCCTGCATGGCGATGCTGCGGATCGCGATCTGCTCCAGGAGGAGAACATCGAGAATACCGATGTCTTTTGCGCCGTGACCGACGACGACGAGGCGAACATCCTCTCGGCGATGCTCGCAAAGCGTCTGGGTGCGCGCAAGGTGATGGCCCTGATCAACCGCCCCTCCTACGTCGAGCTGGTGCAATCGGGGGCCATCGATATCGCCATCTCGCCGCAACAGGCGACGATCGGCAGCCTGCTCAAGCATATCCGTAGGGGCGACGTGGTCGTCGTCCATTCGCTGCGCCGCGGCGCCGCAGAGGCAATCGAAGCCATCGCGCACGGCGACGAGGGTTCCAGTAAGGTGATCGGGCGGAGCATCGAGAATATCAAGCTTCCGAAGGGTGCAAGCATCGGTGCGATTGTGCGCGGAGAAACCGTCGTGATGGCACATCACGACACCGTGATCGAATCCGAAGACCATGTGATTCTGTTTCTGCAGGATAAGGCGCGGATTCCCGAGGTGGAGCGCCTTTTCCAGGTGAGCGTCACCTTTCTTTAGCCACACCAGCGCGGGCACCGGAGCGTCCGAGCCGGCGCCCCGGGTTGCCGATTCGCATTGGCTGCAGGGGCTGGTGTCCGGAGAATGCCGGCACATGAACAGCCTATACCGCACCCTCCTCTGCGCGCTGATCCTGATTGAAATCGGGATCGGGACCAGCGCTTGTGATTCATCGGATTCCTCCGGAGCACAGGACACCGTATTGCTTGAGATCGCCGAGCAAGGCGATCTGTCTGCCCTGAACGCACTGCTGAAGCCGTCGACCCAGGTCAATGTTCGCGATAGCTGCGACTGGACCCCGCTGATGAAGGCCGCGCTCTCGGGTCATATCGAGATCGTCGAGCGTCTTCTGGACGCCGGGGCGCAGGTCGATGCCCAAGACAAAGGCGGTTACACGGCGATGATGCTCGCAGCATCGAATAACCATGCTCGGATCGTCGATCTGCTCTTAAATCGCGGCGCCATGATTGACCATCAGGAGCAAACCCGCGGTTGGACCGCACTGGGCTGGTCTGCCGGCAAAGGCCACGTCCAAACTGTCGACGTCCTGCTCAAGCATGGCGCCGACCGCACGCTCAAGGATTTCGCCGGCAACACGGCTGCGGACCAGGCCCGCGAGGCCGGCCATCAGCCAATCGTCGATCAGCTCTCCGCGCCGGGCAATTAGACGCAGAACCTCGTGCGGGATGGCGTGTGAGCTGTTGTGTTGGTTAGGCCACGCGCAGCTCAACAACTATCCCGGTAGACCCCCTTTAAGACCTCGCCGCTTGTTCCGACGACCGATGGGCCATAGTTCTTCGCCACGCGCCCGCATGGGCGATTCGAGCAAAACAGCCGCGATGAACAGAAAAGAACGCATTGAAGAGACCCTCCAGCAGACCTTCAACCCCATGCACCTGGAGGTCGTCGATGAGAGCCACATGCATTCGGTGCCGGCCGGTGCCGAATCCCATTTCAAGATCCTGGTCGTCAGCGAATCCTTCACCGACCAGCCGCTGGTGGCGCGTCATCGCCTGCTCAATCGCAGTCTCGGCAACGAGCTTGCGAGCGGTTTGCACGCCCTGGCCCTGCATACCTGGACGCCTGAAGAGTGGTTTGCCAAAGGCGGGAGCGTGCCCGAATCGCCACCCTGTCAGGGCGGCTCGAAGGCTGGTTGACCAGAGCAACCGAACGCGTGATTCGACAAGAAACGGAACGGATGTGCCGTTCTGCGACGCCGGGGTGTAGTGGACTGAAGTTGTCGCGGATATCCACGCAGATCCCGGGCGCGCCAAGATGCCGGTGTCAACGCACCGCGCCTGACTTGGCCGGGTCGTCGAAATACTCGCGCGTCAGATGAAAGACAACCGGGCTGAGCAGCAACAAGGCCACCAGGTTGGGAATCGCCATGAGGGCATTGAGCGTATCGGCAACCAACCAGATAAAGTCCAGCTCGAGCACGGCACCGATCGGAACGACCGCGACCCAGACCAGTCGGAAGGGGAGAATCGACCGGACCCCGAACAGATACTCGACACAGCGTTCGCCATACACGCTCCATCCCAGAATCGTCGTGAAGGCGAACAGCGCCAGGCTGAAGGTGACGATATAACCGCCGACGACCGGTAGCTCCGCGTCGAAGGCCGCGGATGACAGTGCCGCGCCCGTCACACCGGTGGTCCAGGTGCCCGACAGGACGATGACCAGGCCCGTTATGGTGCAGATGATCAGCGTGTCGATGAAGGTTCCGGTCATCGCAACCGTCCCCTGCTGAATCGCATCTCCGCTCTGCGCGGCGGCATGCGCAATCGGCGCGCTCCCCAGTCCAGCCTCGTTGGAGAAGATACCGCGCGCCACACCCATCTGGATCGCCATCATGATCGTTGCCCCCGCAAACCCGCCGGCGGCAGCGGTCGGCGAAAATGCCTGCACGACAATCTCATAGAGTGCATGAGGGATCTGGTCGAGATGCAACGCCAGCACAGCCAGGCCGCCGAGAACGTAGGCAATCGCCATGAAGGGCACCAGCTTGCCGGCAACCTCCGCGATCCAGCGAATTCCGCCGATTAGGACCAGACCCACGACGAGAGCCATCGCCAGACCGGACCAGAGCACCGGCACGCCTAAGTCATCGCTGAGCACATGCGCGACCGAGTTGGCCTGGACCGTGTTGCCGATGCCGAATCCGGCCAGCGCGCCGAAGATCGCAAAGGCGGTGGCGAGCCAGATCCAGCGCGGCCCGAGACCGTTCTTGATGTAATACATAGGCCCGCCGACATGCAGACCCTTCTCGTCGGTTTCGCGATAGTTGATCGCCAGAACACCCTCGGCGTACTTGGTCGCCATGCCCACGATGGCCGTGCACCACATCCAGAAGAGCGCCCCCGGTCCGCCGATCGCGATTGCGGTCGCCACACCCGCGATATTGCCCGTGCCAATGGTCGCCGCGAGCGCCGTCATCAGCGCATTGAATGGCGTAACGTCCCCTTCGCCCTGGGATTTTCGCCCCGCCCACAACATGCGGAAGCCATATCCGAGCTTGACCAAGGGAAGCAACCGCAACCCGATCATCAGGAAGAAACCGGTCCCCAGGATCAGCACCAGCATGGGCGGACCCCAAACGATTGCGTTGATCGTGCGGACCCAACTCTCGATCATTTCCACGGGATGCCCTCATTGAGTTGAATTCAGAAACCGGCCGCAACTATACAGGCCAACGAGATGGAAACGTTCAATAATTTCATTTGACCGCGTTCCCGCATCGTCTCGGCCGATCACGTCATGCGCAACCACGCCCGATTGCAGCGGACGGAGGCGCGTTCGCGATGCGGACTTGATCCGGCAGCCCCGGCGCACAAGGAACGGCTTTACCCTCGTGACCCGATCACCGTATCCTGTCGAGTCGATGACCTGCGTCGGATGCCTTCGCTTCCGTCCCTACCCTACACGCCGGATCCGTACCCGACTCCATGAAACTCCTTGTCGACTTTTTCCCGATCCTCTTGTTTTTCGCCGCTTATAAGCTGGAGGGCATCTATGTGGCGACCGGTGTTGCGATCGCGGCCTCGGCGATCCTGGTGGGCTGGAGCTGGATCCGCCGGCGACGTGTCGAGACCATGCCCCTGGTCACCTTGGGGTTACTGGTGCTGTTCGGCGGCCTGACGCTCGCGCTGCGCGATCCGATCTTCGTGATGTGGAAACCGACCATCGTCAACTGGCTCTTCGCAGCCGCCTTTCTCGGCAGTGAATGGATCGGCAAGCAGTCGTTGATCGAGCGCATGATGGGCAAAGCCGTCGAGATTCCGTCGGCGGTGTGGACCCGGCTCAATTTCATGTGGGTCGCTTTCTTTGTCGTGACCGGCCTCGTCAATCTCTTTGTCGTCTATATCGGCAGCGGCTTTTTCACAGCCCAGCAGGCGCTGATCGCCGCATCCGGACTTCAGGAGGTCGACCTGTCGGCCTGTACGACGCAGTTCAGCGGCAACCTCTTATCCCTGTGCAACGATGCTCAGGCACGCGAAGAGATCTGGGTGAATTTCAAGCTCTTCGGTATGATGGGGATGACGCTAGTCTTCGTGATCGCCCAATCCTTCTACCTGGCCCGCCACATGAAGGATCAACCCCGGACCTTGGAGGCCGAGTGACGTGCTGTACGCCATCATCGCCGTCGACAACCAGGACAGTCTTCCCGCACGTCTGAGCGCCCGACCGGCTCATCTGGCGCGTCTTCAAGCGCTTCAGGACAACGGCCGCCTCATCCTTGCAGGACCTCACCCGGCGATCGACAGCCCGGATCCCGGCGCTGCCGGCTTCTCCGGATCACTGATCATCGCGGAATTTCCCAGTCTGCCGGCAGCGCAGGCATGGGCTGCCGCGGATCCTTATGTCGAGGCCGGCGTCTATCGCGAAGTCCAGGTCAAACCCTTCAATCGGGTCTTTCCGACCTGAGATCCGACACACCGGGCTCAACCCCGAGGCAGACGAGGTACCTGCGTCTGTCTCGACCACCCAACGACACGACCCGGCATCTTCGATGCCGCTTTATGCCACACACGGAAATCATCACCATGAAACTCAGCCGCTTTCCCCTCATCCTCTGTGCGCTGATGGTCGCAGGCACCGCCGCCGCAGAGGACGCCAAGGAGCCGCAGATCGGGGAGGTCATCATCGCAACGGTGAACGGCACACCCTATAGCCTCGACCTCTTTCGACTCTTCTATCTTGAGCGCCTGCAGCAGGCCCAGGGTGAGAATTCACCCGCACTGCAAGAGCAGGCATTCAACGAATTCATGAGTCTCGTGGTCGCCTCGCAGGAGTCGGCCCGTCGCGAGCTTGAGAAGGACCCGGAAGTGGCGATCGCCGTCGAGCTGCAGCGGATGAAGATCCTCTCCAATGCGGCCCTGGTCGCGATGGGAGAAGAGCTGGAGCCCACCGAAGAGGAGCTGAAAAAGGCGTATGAAGAGGTCAAGGCCAACGCCAGCCAGACCGAGTACAAGGCACGCCACATCCTTGTGAAGGACGAAGAGGAAGCCAAAAAGCTGATCGAAAAACTCGACGGCGGCACCGATTTCGGCGATTTGGCGCGGGAGCACTCACTCGGGCCGACCGGTAAGAACGGCGGCGAGCTGGATTGGTTCGACGCAGCCCAGATGGTCGCGCCCTTCTCGGAGACCGTCGCCGCCATGGAGGTCGGGAGCTATACGAAGGTGCCCGTGCAGACCCAGTTCGGATGGCATGTCATCGAGCTGCAGGACACGCGCAAGGCCGAGCCGCCAACCTTCGACGACGCCAAGCCCCAGCTCATCGTCTTACTGAAGCGTCAGGCGTTAAGTGACAAGCTGGCCGGGATGCGCGACAGCGCCATGGTCGAACTCAATGAGGATGTCGTGAAGTTTTCACCCAAGGACGAAAAGGCCGAAGAGGCCGAGGCGAAGCCTTAGCGGCACGGCCGACGTGCCGCGGCCGAGCCCACATGACGCCTCACCCGGATACTCCGCGTGAGGCGTGCGCCTGAGCCTGTCCACTGGTCGACTCAGCCTCAGATCAACGCCAACGCCGTGGCAGGTTTCGCAGGGAACAGATGATCCAGATCAGACTCGGAACCGAGGCGGATAGGGGCCAGGTTCTCGAACGGATGGAGGAGGTCTTCGGCACGGCGCCCGCGCGCAGTGCCGAGCGACTTTGGGATTGGCAGTGGCATCGCGATCCACGGCTGGATGCGCCGGGTTACCGCGGCGTGGTCGCCGAGTGGCAGGGCCGGATCATCGCCAATCTATCCACGATCCCGGCCGGCTTGCTGATCGGAGGCGTCCCGACCAGCGCCTGGTGGTTTATCGATGTCCTGATGCACTGGGGACTCACACGCCAGGCCTTACGCGAGCACAAGCGGACCGGCCCCTCGGGCGGCGGACCCG
>JBGSKP010000449.1:0-1645 GCA_041741175.1 Thiocapsa sp.
CGTCGGCTACGGTTGGAAAATCGCGGCCGGTCACTTGGCCAGTTCGCGATAGAGGCTGTCGAACTCGTCGAGACTGGAGGCGAACGCGGTCATGACATGCCGTCGCGGCCGCTCTTTCTGCTGGCGGTCGATGTACTCGCGCAGGGCTTCGTCCAACACGGATTGGAATTGGCGCCCCTGGGCTTCTGCGATCCGGCGCAGTGCTGCCAGGACCTCGGGCGCAGCTTGGGAAGAGAACTTCTCTCGTGCAGTGGTCGACATGGCCGATTCCGTCAAGATGAATCTTGATGTTGGAGGGTAGGGCATCGTGGAGCCCTTGGCCACAGATCAAGGCGATTTGCGCCCACTTTCACCGCACAAGGTGCGGCGAACAACTCGAGCATGCGGAGAATCCGGCCCACAATCTCCGCATGAACAGCGGTGATTACACCTACATCTGGCAGGCCAACGATTGGCTGAGCTGGCGCTATGACCTGGCGGCCTTGGCCGTTCCGATGGCGGACGTGAGTCGCGCCCTGGGTCTCTTGCTGGGACGCCTGGCCGATGTCGGGATGGCGCGGCGCGATCAGGCCAGCCTTGGCGCGCTCACCGCGGACGTGGTGAAGACCAGCGAGATCGAGGGTGAGCAGCTCGATGTCGAATCCGTGCGTTCGTCCATCGCCCGTCGTCTTGGCGTGGACATCGGCGCCCTGGCCCCGGTTGATCGTCACGTCGAAGGCGTGGTCGAGATGGTGCTTGATGCCACCGCCGACTGCCATGCGCCGGTGTCGCGTGTGCGGTTGTTTGGCTGGCATGCCGCACTGTTTCCCACCGGCTGCTCAGGTCTATCCAAGATCAAGGTCGGATGTTCTCCGGGCCCGTCCCTCTGAGACATCAATGGCCTGCTCCCGTCTGGCGTACTGCGAAGGGGTCGTTACGGATCGGGCCAAGTCGCTCTCCGGAAAACTACGGCTCGATTGCGAAGAATGCTTCGATGAAGGCATCCCTTTCTGAACACAAAAAGAAAACGGGCCTTGGAGTGTACTCCAAGGCCCGCTGATTGGTGGAGGCGGCGGGACAGTGATTCCCCACCTTTCGGTGAGGCCTGGACTATGCCTTCATCCGGATCGGATACGACCCGATGGGTCCGGATGCGGAGCGTATTATCCGCGTTTCCGCGGATCCTAGTGGACGCTCCACCGTTGCCGGATCAGCGTCTCTATGAGTCTCTACGGGGCAGGTCTGAGGTTGGCCCTCTTCCTACCCCTCGGCGTTGCCGTGTCGGTCTGAGCCGACTGCAGGGTTCGCCGATGTGAGCCCCGTTTTCACTTTGCCCTTACGAGCAAAGGCGACCTGTGCGTTGATCGAACCCGCGTCCGCAAGCCCTCTGCCATTGGCCCTACATGCTTAGCCCGTTCTATTGTTTTTAGCCTTCCGCCGCCCGAAGGGCAGGGCGATCAGTCGGCGATCTCGAATTAGGTTTTAGCGGATCAGGTCCGAGCCCCCGTCACCGCGATCCCATGTTATGTTACCCCTGGAATCCGCCCCCCATAGGCAGGGAACGGTCAGAGGCTCGCTGGCCTAAGCCGCGAGAGCGTAGTTGTCGTCGTTGGCAACTATAGATTTGCGGTTGGATTTACGAGGTCACCCGCACCTCGGCATGCAC
>JBGSKP010000450.1:0-1784 GCA_041741175.1 Thiocapsa sp.
GCGGTTTGCGCCGCCGCGCGCAACCCGTAGGCGCCGAGCGCGAACGCCGCCGTTCCCACCGCCGTCAGGATCTGTTCCAGCCAATGCAGGAACAGCGAATCGGGGCCCATCATGGCAATCGGCGGCAGCGCGAACACCATCATCAGATTGACTGCGAACAGCACCGCGACAAGCCTGCGGCGCAACCTCAACGCCATTGCGATCAGGAACAGGCTCAGCACCAGATTCGCGACGCTGGCCAGCGCGAGGAGCGGTAAAAACCACCCCTGGGAGATCTCCATCGCAAGGGTGCGCACCAGCACCGCCGCGGCGACGAGCAGGATGACGCCGGCCACCCAGGAGCCGATCCACCCTGTTCCAACCTGCCCCCGCGGGCGCAGGAAGACACCGATCACGGCGCCGGCGAGCAGTGCAAAACCAGGGGCCATCAGCGGAAACAGTGCGCTGGCGAGCCAGGCTGAATCGACACCGGTCGTCACCAGGATCAGCTTCCAGGTCGCCTTGGACAACCCACCGAGCAGAATCAATGCGGCCCCTACCCAGGCAAGCCGTTGATTGAGCGGGTCGACGTCGCCGACCAGCCGCGCCAGGAAAAACACTGCCACACCGGTGAACAGCACCGGCAGCAGGTTGAAAAGCGCCAACGACAAAGGCAGCTCGGGCATCCTCGGGGTCTCTAAGCATTTAAGGGCAAGTTTAAGGGCAAACGTTGAGGGCAACTTTGGGTTGACGTCCCGCGCATTCCGACTATATTAATCAGGTAAGCGGAGTTTGCTTATGCCAACATAACGATAATTAATCCATCAAAGCGAGAGGAATTCCTGATGTCCCAAACAAGCATTCACGAGGCGATTTCGCCACGACACCGTGCGCTGCCCGTCGACGAAGACGGATTCCTGATTGATCCGACACTCTGGAATGCCGGGATGGCACGCGTCATCGCCGAGATGGACGATGTCGGACCGCTTCAGACCGATCACTGGTCGATCATCTACTATCTGCGCGAGCACCGGATGACCTACGGCGCCATCCCGCCGGTCTCCCAGGTCTGCCGCATCCATGGCATGGAGCGCGATGCCGTTCGCCGGTTGTTCGGCTCCTGCCGAGAGGCTTGGCGGATCGCGGGGTTGCCGCATCCGGGTGATGAGGCTTTGAGCTATATGAGCTAAACCGCGTCCTGTGTGATCGGCAAGGTTTGAGTCGTGTCAGGCATCGGCTCAAACCATAACCTTAGCTGGACGCGGTTTAGATGACTGAGCGCGCGATCAGTCTACCCAACCGTCAGCGCCTCGACCCGCTGGAAACCGCGCGGCAGCAAACGCCCACGCCGCCCGCGCTCGCCTTGATAGACATCCAGGTCACCGGGTTTTAAGGTCAGCGTGCGTTTTCCGGAGAGCAGCAGCAGACTGCCGCCCTGCGGGATCACGGCAACCGCAGACATCCATTCCTCGCGTGCTGCGACCCGGGCCGACGGGATCCCGATGATCTTGTTGCCCTTGCCACGCGGCATCTCAGGAAGCTCCGAGACCGGAAACAGCAAGAGATGGCCGCTCGTGGTCACGGCGGCAAGACGGGCGCCATCGGACTCCCCGACCGCACCGGCCAGAGGGACGGGCATCAGAACCTCCGCACCTTTGGGCAGACTCAACACCGCCTTGCCGGCCTTGGCCTTCGCGTAGAGATCCTCCATGCGCGTGATGAACCCGTAACCGGCGTCGGAAGCCAGCAGCAGCCGCACCTCGGGGGCCTCGCCGAGAACCGCGACGAAGCGCGCCCCGGCGGGC
>JBGSKP010000451.1:0-21080 GCA_041741175.1 Thiocapsa sp.
CATCAGTCTCGCGACAACGCTCTTGCGGTGTCGCGCAGCTGTGAGGCGCTCTGCGCCAGGTGCGCCGACAGCCGAGATCCGCCTGACCAACATCCGGGACAACGCCATGAACACCAGCCTTCCACACGTCAAACAGACCGCGGTCTATGTCTATCAGGCACCCTTGCGGGCCTGGCATTGGATCAATGCACTCTCCATCACGATCCTGGCCATCAGCGGCTATCTGATCGGGAGCCCGCTCCCGACATTGTCCGGCGAGGCGAGCGATCACTATGCGATGGGCTATATCCGCTTCGCGCATTTCGCCGCGGCCTATGTCTTCGTGATCGCCTTCCTCTTCCGCATCTATTGGGCCTTCGCGGGCAACCGCTATTCGCATCAATTGTTCACCCTGCCCTTCTGGCGCGCGCGCTTCTGGCACGAGCTGATTCACGAGGTTCGCTGGTATGCTTTCAAGGAAGCGGAGCCGCGCAAATATATCGGCCACAATCCGCTGGCTCACCTCTTTATGGTGGTCATCATCACCGTGGGCGGTCTGGTGATGATCGTCACCGGATTCGCGCTCTATTCGGAGCAGACCGGTCTCGGCAGTTGGCAGGACGAGATGTTCGGCTGGGTCATCCCCTTTGTAGGCCAAAGCCAAGATGTCCGTATGTGGCACCACTGGGGCATGTGGGTCATCGTCGTCTTCGTCATGCTTCACGTCTACACCGCCATCCGCGAGGACATCATGTCGCGCCAAAGCCTGATCAGCACCATGATCAGCGGCTGGCGGATGTTCAAGGATGATCGGCCATGAGCCCCCATTCGATCCGACCCGATCCGGCCATCCTTGTCCTGGGTATCGGCAACCTCCTCTGGGCCGACGAAGGCTTCGGCGTGCGGGCGGTCGAGGCGATGCAACGCGACTGGATGATGCCGTCCAACGTGCAGCTGCTCGACGGCGGAACCCAGGGGATCTATCTGGTCGACCGGGTGCGCACGGCCGATGTGCTGGTGGTCTTCGACGCGGTCGACTACGGGCTGCCGCCGGGCACCATGAAGCGGGTCGAGGGCGATGAGGTGCCGCGTTTCCTCGGGGCCAAGAAAATGAGCCTGCACCAGACCGGCTTCCAGGAGGTGCTCGCGCTTGCGGCCATGCTCGGCGACTATCCGGAGCATTTGCTCCTGATCGGCGTGCAGCCGATCGAGCTCGATGATTTCGGCGGGAGCCTGCGCCCGCAGATCAAGGCGCGGATCGCCCCGGCCATCGCGATGGCGTTGGAATATCTGGCGCAGTTCGGTGTCGTCGCGCAGCCGCGCAGCGATTCGAGCGCCGACACCCATGATCTGCCCCATCCATCCCTTGGCCTGAACGCCTACGAAGCCGGCCGACCGGCACCGGAGGTCGCCTGCCGCATCGGCGACGAACGCTTCCTGGCGAGCCTGTCCGGCCGGGCGATCAACCTTGGAAAACAGCCATGACCACACCGATAGATCTCACGACGACACGGCGGATGCCGGGTACGCCCTTCAGCGTCGTGGTCGAGGAAGGCCCCGACTATCTCTCGATGCCGAAAGGCATGGCGACTTATCAAGCCCCGCTGCTGCCCGAGCCGGAGGCGCTGGATGGCTGCGCTGCCGGGCTTGATCTGTTGCAGCGTCTACATGAGGTATTGGCACGGCATCGCGTGGGGCATCCGGCGGATGTCCTGGATCTGGGGCCGCTCGATACTCTCGATCGCCAGCTCGTCGACCAGACCCTGGGCGAGGGCGAGGTGAGCGTCATTCAACAGGGTTTGGAGGATACACGTGCGCAGGAGACGCGCCTCGCCGGAGTCTGGCGGCTGCACGTCCCCGCGTCGGACAGCTGCGCGGGCGGCGAGCTGATCGAGGTGGCCGAAATTCCGAGCTTCGTGCGGGACAGCGCCTTTTTCGGGACGACCGAGACGATCGGGCCCGTCGGGGATCTCCCGGACGGGGTCATGAACGCCCCGGCGCTGATCGCCGAGATCGAGGCCAAGGTCGCCGACTGGCATCCCGGCACCCCGGCCCACATCATCAATCTGACCTTGCTCCCCATGACCGAGCAAGATCACGCCTATCTCGACGAGCGCCTCGGCCGCGGGCATGTGACCATACTCTCGCGCGGATACGGCAGTTGTCGGATCGTCGCGAGCGGCATTCGGCAGGTCTGGTGGGTGCAGCACTTCAACTCGGACGATCGTCTCATCCTGAGCACGCTCGAGGCCACGGATGTCCCGATCGCCGCGCTGGCCGCACAGGAGGACATCGACGACAGCCGCGATCGACTGGCGGGGATTCTGGAGGCATTGGGTTGAATCCGATCACAGGTGTCGATCTAAGCATGGAATGCCTATCTGCTGGTACCTCTACGACCCGGCCGAGGGAGATCCCGTCGGGGAGGTGCCGCCCGGCACCACCTTCGATGACCTTCCGGACGACTGGCGCTGTCCGCGTTGCGACAACGACAAATCCTATTTCCTGCCCGCCACCTAGGTCGGATTAGCGTAGCGAAATCCGACAGGCGACATCTCAGCGGTTGCGGACGTCAATGGCGCATGACGACGCGCAACGGCCTCGACAACACAGCCGAACGATGTACCGGGCGCGCCCCACCCGACCTGACCCCGACAAACGACAGCCCTTGCGCGCTTCGCCCCTTTGCGGTTCAAATCCGTGCCGAGCCCCTACTCGACCGCGACCGAATCCGCACCCGGAACCATGCCCACAACCGAGACCCTTGCGTGAACGCAACCCGACCGACCGTCCTGTTGGTCGATGACGAGCCGCTGTCGCTGGAGACCCTGACCCGGACGCTCGACGAGTCGTTCGATGTGCTGACCGCGACCAGCGCCGCCGCCGCGGAAGACTTGCTCGCGGAGGAATGGGTCCAAGTCGTCGTCACCGATCAGCGGATGCCCGAGACCACCGGGGTGGAATTTCTTTCGCGCGTCCGCGAGCGCTGGCCGGATGTGGTGCGCATCATCATCTCGGGCTATACGGATCCCGGCGACATCATCGACGGCATCAACCGCGCCGGCATCTATCAGTACATCACCAAGCCCTGGAATCCCGACACTCTCCTGCTGACGGTCGGGAACGCCTGTGATCTTTATCGGCTCCAGCGCGAGCATGCGCTTCTCTCGCTCGAAACCCGCCTCACCGCCGCGACCCTGGAACAGCGACTCGCCGAGCAGCGCGCCCGGCTGAAGCGGACCTTTCGGCTCGACGCCATCGTGCGCAGCCGCGGCGGTCCGCTCGACGCGGTATGTGACTTGGTCGAGCGTGTCGCTCCCTACGACATCCCGGTGCTGCTGACCGGCGAGTCCGGTACCGGCAAAGAGCTTTTTGCCCGCGCGCTGCATTACAACAGCCACCGTGCCGACAAGCCCTTCGTCGCCGAGAACTGCGGTGCCATGCCGGACCAACTGCTCGAGAGCGAGCTGTTCGGTCACAAAAAGGGCGCCTTCACCGGCGCAGTCAACGACCGCATGGGTCTCTTCGAGCAGGCCGACGGCGGCACCATCTTTCTCGACGAGATCGGCGAGGTCTCGCGGACCTTTCAGGTCAAGCTGTTGCGGATTTTGCAGGAAGGCGAGATCCGCCCACTCGGGAGCAACCAGCGTCGCCGGGTCGACGTGCGCGTGGTAGCAGCCACCAATCGGTCCCTGGAGACCGAGATCGGCGAAGGCCGATTTCGGGAGGATCTCTATTACCGACTTGCCGCGGTACGCCTGCATCTGCCGCCGTTGCGCGAGCGCCCGGCCGACATCCCTGTATTGGCCCGCCATCTGCTCAAGAGCGCGGTCTCGGCGTTCGGCAAACCGGTTACGGGACTAAGCGCGGACGCCGTCGCACGCCTGCAAGGCTATTCCTGGCCCGGAAACGTGCGCGAGCTGCAGAACGAGATTCAGCGCATGCTGGTCATGGCGGACGGCGTTGAGCTAGGAGCCGAGCTGTTGGATCCGCGGATCCATTCGGGGGGCTGGTGTGGCGGACGGGATCGCGAGCGGGTCGGGATCGGGCCGGCCAACGAGGCGACAGCCGGCGAGAGGCTGGTCGGGGCGCGCCATCCTGGCGCCGTCGCTCCAACTGACCCCACGCTCAAGTCCAGGATCGAAGCGCTGGAGATCAAGGTACTCTGCGAGGCGTTGGGCCGACATCGCTGGAACAAGTCGCAAGCCGCCGCGGAGCTTGGCCTTTCACGGGTCGGTTTGAGTGCAAAGATCGAGCGCTACGGACTGGTCAGACCAAACGGGGGCAATGGGCATGATGGGGTGTGAAACACGAGGCAGGATCGGCTGCTCGACGGCGGCGGAGTACCCCAACCCTGAAGCCGTGCGACACGGCTTCAGGCGGGGCGCTACGGCTCCATTGACTGATGAACTCGCCTAACCTGTCAACGGATCCGCAAACGGACGCGGCGTTCCGCGCCGAGACCGAGGACGCACCCGGCGCGGACGCGACCTGGATCCATGTTATCCGCAAGATGGACGAGACCTATGCGGACCTGATTCGGCACCAGACCGAGCTTGAAGCAAAGAACAGCGCGCTTGAAGACGCCCAACAGTTTATCGCCAGCGTCCTGGCGTCCATGACGGATGTCTTGATCGTGTGCGATGTGCAGGGTCGCATCCAGCAGGTCAACCGCGCGCTTGAAGTCTTAACCGGCTGGAGCGAGGCTGATCTGCGCGGACGCCCCTTCCTCGCCCTGCTTGCCGAGCACTGTCTACCGATGGCCAGCGGCTTTGCCGAGCAAATCCGCGCCCGGGATATTCACGACTGCGAGCTGGAGCTGAAGGGCGTGGCTGAGGAGATCCCGCTGGCGGTGAACTGCACCTCCCGCTACGATCACCGCGGACGCCTGGTCGGGATGGTGCTGATCGGCCGTCCGCTCGGCGAGCTACGCCGCGCCTATCGCGATTTGGCCCAGGCGCACGATGATCTGAAGCGTGCGCAGGGCCGGCTGGTCAACGCCGAGAAGATGGCCTCGCTCGGACGGCTGGTCGCCGGGGTGGCGCACGAGCTGAACAACCCCATCAGTTTCGTCTACGGCAACGTGCATGCCCTGGCACGCTATCGCGAGCGTCTGCTGCGCTATTGCGCAGCGGTCGATGCCGCTGATCCCTCCTTAGAGCTGCAGGCGCTCAAGGCGGAGCTGCGCATCGAGCGGCTGCTCGCCGATCTGGATCCGCTGATCAAGGGGACACTTGAAGGCGCCGAGCGGGTGCGCGACCTGGTGCAGGATCTGCGCTGTTTCTCCTCCGCACAGCAGGGCGAGGCCACGCGTTTCGACCTCGTCCATCTAATCAGAACCGCCGTCCACTGGGTCACGAAGGGCGAGCGTCGAGAGATCGAGACGAGGCTCGACTTGCCGGAGATGCTGACGCTGCGGGGACACCCTGGACAGATCCATCAGGTGCTCATGAACCTGGTTCAAAACGCACTCGATGCCATGCGCGACGGTGCGCGGCCACCACGCCTGCTGATCAGCGCCGGACAGGATGCGACGACCGCCTGGCTGAATGTCCGGGACAACGGTCCCGGAATCGATGATCAGGATCTGAGCCGCATCTTCGACCCCTTCTTCACGACCAAACCCGTCGGCCAGGGCACCGGCCTGGGACTCTCCATCAGCTATGGCATCGTCGCCGATCACCGCGGTAGCCTGAGCGCAGCGAACCACCCGGAGGGCGGCGCCGAATTCCGCCTGGAGCTGCCGCTGGACCCAGTCCTCACGCCCGGAACCGGACCCGACCAAGATGCTCTTTATCATCATTAAACCGCGTCACCGCCACTGCATCCCCTGCCCGCCACGCGACGCCGCCCCCTCGGGCGTCTTGGTCGCCACGGGAGGCAGTCGACAATGAACCTAATCTGGCTCCAATCCGGTGGCTGCGGCGGCTGTACCCTGTCCCTCCTCGGCGCCGAGGCACCCGATCTGTTTGAGACCCTCGCCGGCGCCGGCATCCAAATCCTCTGGCATCCCTCGCTGAGCGAGTCCAGTGGCGCCGAGGTGCTCGATCTGCTCGCGCACGTCGAGGCCGGCGAGCCTGCATTGGATCTGCTCTGTATCGAAGGGGCACTGCTACGGGGGCCGAACGGCACGGGCGCCTTCCACCATTTCGCCGGCACCCGCACCCCGATGATCGACTGGGTACGTCGGTTGGCTGACCGGACCCGCTATTGCCTCGCGATCGGCACCTGCGCCGCCTTCGGCGGCATGACCGCCGGCGGATCGAATCCGACCGATGCCTGCGGCCTGCAATTCGACGGCAGCTACCCCGGTGGTCTGCTCGGGACCGACTACCGCTCCGCAGCCGGCCTGCCGGTGATCAATGTCGCCGGCTGTCCCACCCATCCGAGCTGGGTCACCGAGACCCTGATGGCGATCGCCCTGGAGGGACTGACACCGGGTAACCTGGACGCCTTCGCCCGGCCGCGCACCTATGCCGACCAATTGGTCCACCACGGCTGTCCGCGCAACGAGTTCTACGAGTACAAGGCGAGCGCCCGCTCTCCGTCCGATCTGGGCTGTCTGATGGAGCACCTGGGCTGTCTCGGCACTCAGGCCCACGCCGACTGCAACATCCGACTTTGGAATGGCTCCGGCTCCTGCACGCGCGGCGGCTATGCCTGCATCAACTGCACCTCACCCGAGTTCGAAGAGCCCGGTCATGCGTTCCAGGAGACCCCGAGCCTCGCCGGCATCCCGATCGGCCTGCCAATCGATATGCCCAAAGCCTGGTTCGTCGCCCTCTCCTCGCTGGCCAAGGCCGCAACACCGGAGCGACTGCGCAAGAATGCGGTGTCCGATCATATCGCGTTGCCGCCCACCATCCGCGCCACCAAGCTGCGTTGAGACCATGAGCCACCTGATTCTGGGTCCGTTCAACCGCGTCGAAGGCGACCTCGAAGTACATCTCGAGAGTATCGACGAACAGGTCACCGAGGCCCGCGTGAACGCGCCCCTCTACCGCGGCTTCGAGCAGATCCTCCACGGCAAGGACCCACGCGATACCCTGGTGATCGCGCCACGCGTCTGCGGGATCTGCTCGGTATCGCAATCCATGGCCGCCGCCTCGGCGCTGGCGGACGCGGCCGGCGTCACCATGCCACCCAACGGCGAGCTGGCAACCAATCTGGTCCTGGCCTGCGAGAATCTCGCCGATCATCTGACGCACTTCTATCTGTTTTTCATGCCCGACTTTGCGCGGCCGGTCTATGAGAATCGGACCTGGTACGCAGCAACCCAGGCACGTTTCCGGGCGCAGACAGGGACCGCATCCGGCGTCGTTCTGCCGGCACGCGCCCACTTCATGCACCTCATGGGACTGCTGGCGGGCAAATGGCCCCACAGCCTGAGTCTGCAACCGGGCGGAACCACCAAGCCCGTCCAGGCCCAGGAGCGAATCCGGCTACTCACGATTCTCGGGGCCTTCAGACGCTTTCTGGAACGCGAGACCTTCGGCGATTCACTGGAAGGCGTCGTTGCGCTCGACAGCACCCAAGCGCTCGACGCCTGGGTGGCACGCCATCCCGACCGTGGGGATCTGCGCCACTTCCTGCGTCTTGCCGATGACCTCGGACTGGAGGGTCTTGGCCGCGCGACGGATCGCTTCATGAGCTATGGCGCCTATCCGATTGGTGGCCAATGGCTTTTCGCCCCGGGGCTCTGGGGACCTGGAGTGAAGGCAGGCGGACCACAGCCACTGGATCTTTCCGCCATCACCGAGGACCTGACGCATAGCTGGATGACCGGAGGCGGGGCCCTGCATCCGGCCTCGGGCGTGACCATCCCGGACGCCGATAAGGCGGGCGCCTACAGCTGGTGCAAGGCACCCAGGCTTGCCGGCGAGGTCGTCGAGGTGGGCGCGCTCGCCCGGCAGGTCATCGACGGCCATCCACTGATCCGTGATCTGGTCGCCAATTCGGGCGGCAACGTGCGCAACCGGGTGATCGCACGTCTGTTTGAGCTGGCGCGTGTTCTGATCGCGATGGACGACTGGGTCAAGGCGATCGTGCCCGGGGAGCCTTTCTGTCGGACGACGCCGATTCCGGACGAGGCCGTCGGCGTCGGTCTGGTGGAGGCCGCGCGGGGCAGCCTGGGACATTGGCTCGCCATCCACCGCGGCCGCATCCTCAATTATCAGATCATCGCACCGACGACCTGGAACTTCTCGCCGCGCGACGGCACCGGAACACCGGGCGCGCTGGAGCAGGCCCTTGTGGGGGCGCCGATCCAGCCCGGCGAGACCATGCCGATTGCGGTCCAGCATGTCGTGCGCTCGTTCGATCCCTGCATGGTTTGTACGGTTCACTGAGCGATCGAGGATCACAAAATTTAATGGGCATATCACTTGAAATGGGTATCGCACACCCAACCTCGACCTAAACCTAGTCAAGAGCTAGGTTTTTAGCCCACCACCAAACGAGCGGACAATAAGAATGGCCAACGAGCATAGCGATCAAGACATCCTCGAGTCCTACTGCCTGGACAGTCGCGTTCACGCGATCATTAACAACCCGCACGCTGAAGGGATCGACGAAGGTTGATGCAGTCGGGGCCGGCTCGCCCGGCCCTGGCTCGCCTAACGATGACAGGCTTCGACATTTGTGCCAACGCCGGTCTGCAGACGACCGACTTCCCCCCCACAGCTTGACGCCGATCCCTGTCCAAGAGCGCTCACGTCGAGGCGAAGTGCATCAACGAGATGTCCGTCTTTCCAATGTCTGCGCATTGGGCATACCACGCTGGAACCAGGTCGCCAAGGCGACCTGATTCGCGCGACACATCTGACCGACCGCCCGTAGTCGCCGCCTCCTGCCTTCGTTATCCTTGCGGACCGACAACCCCACCGCTGGAGTCCATCGTGTCCGATCGTCTGCGTGTCACCTGGTACGGCATGACTATTTTCCTCAGCTCCGCGTTTCTCCTGGTGTTGGAGATTCTCGCCGGGCGGTTGATCGCGCCTTACGTCGGCGTGTCGCTCTATACCTGGACGGCGATCATCGGCGTCATTCTGGCCGGACTTTCGCTCGGAAACTGGCTGGGCGGGATTTGGGCGGATCGCGGCGGCAACGAGTTGGCCGCCGGGATCACGCTCGCCCTGGCTGGGTTCTTCAGCCTGGGGATTCTCTTACTGCTCACCCTGGTCGCACCGCTGATCGAGGCGCGTGAGATGACCTTGTTGGGGGCCAGTTTTTTCTACGTGCTCGCGCTCTTCTTCATGCCTGCCCTGCTGCTCGGCGTGGTCACGCCCCTGCTGACGACTCTGGCGCTGAGACTCGACGGACGCACCGGCCATATCGTCGGTCGGATGCATGCCCTCGCCGCGCTCGGCAGCATCCTGGGGACCTTCATCACGGGCTATCTGCTGATCCAGTATCTCGGGACCCGCGGCATCGTCATCGGCACGGCGCTGGGTCTGTTTCTCCTGGCGCTGCCGTTCTTCCGGAACAGATCGCGCCTCGCGCCGATCGCGATCCTCGCCGCGGCGATCGCACTCGTGTTTCTGACAGACGCCCGCAACGGTTTCTCAAACCCCTGCGACAGCGAAAGCAGCTATTTCTGTATTCGAGTCGTCGACGACTCCGATCGCGTCCCATTCGGTGTCGCGCGCAGCCTGGTCCTGGACCATCTGATTCACGGCACCAATCACGAGAGCGAGCCCGGCCTCTTGATTTCACCCTATGTGCAGTTGATGGACGAGCTGGCGCTGGACCACTTTGGGGCCGAGCGCGCCGAGACGCTGCGCTGGTTCTTCGCAGGCGGAGGCGCCTACACCCTGCCCCGCTCGGTGCGCACGCGCACGCCGACTGCGGCCGTCACGGTGGCGGAGCTGGATCCGCAGGTGACCCGCGAGGCAGAGGACCGCCTCTTCCTGAGCACGCAGGGCATCCGCGTTGTGCACGACGACGCGCGCATCGTTCTGAAGCGCGAGCCGTCAGAGCGCTACGACGTGATCGTGGCCGACGCCTTCCATGACATCTCCATCCCTTATCACCTGGTCACGCAGGAATATGCCGGGCTGGTTAAATCCCGGCTGGCACCGGATGGGATCTATCTGCTGAACGTCCTGGACGCCTTTCCGGACCCGCGGCTGGTCAAAAGCATGATGAAAACCCTGGCCGCATCCTTCCAGCAGGTCCATGTCTGGATGGACATGGTGCCCCCGACGGCCGAGCGCCTGACCTTCGTCATCTCCGCGAGCGACGCGCGTGAGCCGCCGGAAAGCCTGGTTGCCCGTCGCGGTCTCGGGCACCGTTGGCTGCGGGCGACCGAGCCCATGATGAAGACCGGCACGCCATTCGATCAGCTCCCGCTGCTGACGGACGACTATGTGCCGGTCGAGCGCCTGGTATCGGAGTTCTACTTCGCCGATCTGGGCCGTTAGTGTCGGCGCGGCGAACTATTTCGGCAGGACGCGCTCTTCTGGTTAGCTTCAAAGCACGGTCGAGACGCAAAGCAAAGCACTGTTCGGGTTTAGAATAGCGGACATCGGTCGAGGGAGCGCCCCGGGAGGGATTGATGGCACTGGCACGAGAAGACATCGAATTCATCAAGACACACCTTGGCGAGTGGCTTGTCGAACAGTCATTTGCCAAGCCTCGTGCCGTCTACGAGATCGAGCTGCGCGAGCGCATGGTGCGGGTCGAGGAAGAGCTTCGCCATCAGCGCGAGCTCATCCAGACGATTCTGGTCCAGATGGACAAACGCTTTGATGCCGTGGAAAGGCGCTTCGAGCAGCAGCAGCAGGAGCGGGATCAACGCTTCGGGGCGACGGAGAAGCGTTTCGAGCAGCTACAGCGGGCCATGGAGAGTCGCTTCGAGCAACAGCAGCAGGATCGGGATCAACGCTACGAGGCGATGGATAAGCGTTTCGAGCACCTACAAAACACCATGAGTCAACGCTTCGAGGCGATGGATAGCCGCTTCGAGAAGCTGCAGCATACAATGGATAGTCGCTTCGAGAAGCTGCAGCACACGATGGACAGTCGCTTCGAGAAGCTGCAGAACACGATGGATCTACGCTTCGAGGCAATGGACAAGCGCTTCGAAACCTCCGACAAGCGTTTTGAGGAGCTTGCCCGTCGAATCGACCGATTCATGTTCTGGTCATTTGGGTTGACCGTCAGCGTCGGCGCACTCGTCGTTGCGGCGCTGCGCCTATGGCCTTATCCCGGATAGAAGCCCCCCTCACCAGGCCCCATGGCGTCCCGATGTATTGGTCGGCAAAGGTTGCCGACCTCCGGTTTCACCCAGGCGAGATCGCCCGATCAGATCTAGCCCGACAGCGTCTCCATCCGGATGCGCGTGACCTCGCCCTGCACCGAGTCCAGCGCCTCGATCCGCGCAATGGCGTCGTTCATTTGACGCTCGATCACACGGTGGGTCAGCATCACGAGCGGTACGTGGGTCTGACCTTCTTCCGGCTCTTTCTGTTTGATCGCCTCGATGCTGATGCCCTGCTCGCCGAGGATGCTCGCGATGCGGGCCATGACGCCCGGCTGATCAAGCGCGGCCAGACGCAGATAATAGGCCGTCTGGACATCCTCCATCGGCATGACCGGGGTGTCGGCCAGCTCGTCCGGCTGGAAGGCAAGATGCGGCACCCGATTGTTGGGGTCCGTCGTCAGAGCGCGCACGGCATCGACCAGATCGGCCACCACCGCGGATGCGGTCGGCAGTGCCCCGGCGCCAGCGCCGTAATAGAGCGTCGGTCCCACCGCATCGCCCTTCACGAGCACGGCATTCATGACACCGTCGACATTCGCGATCAAGCGGCGCTCCGGGATCAGGGTCGGATGCACGCGCAGCTCGATCCCGCCGCCGCTGCGGCGCGTGATCCCGAGATGCTTGATGCGATAACCCAGCTCGGCCGCATAGGCGACGTCCAGGGCGCCCACCCTGGAGATCCCTTCGGTGAAACAACGCTCGAACTGGAGCGGCACGCCAAAGGCCAGTGAGCTCAAAATCGTCAGCTTGTGGGCCGCATCGATGCCTTCGACGTCAAAGGTCGGATCGGCTTCCGCATAACCCAGCGCCTGAGCCTCGGCGAGGACGTCGGCGAAATCGCGCCCCTTGTCGCGCATCTCGGTCAGGATGAAGTTTCCGGTCCCGTTGATGATGCCGGCAATCCACTCGATGTGGTTGGCTGCGAGACCTTCACGCAGCGCCTTGATGATGGGGATGCCGCCCGCGACAGCCGCCTCGAAGCCCACCATGACGCCCTGCTCGCGCGCCGCGGCGAAGATCTCATTGCCATGCAGCGCAATCAGGGCCTTGTTGGCCGTGACCACATGCTTGCCGTTGGCGATCGCCCTGAGCACCAGCTCACGCGCCGGGGAGTAGCCGCCGATCAGCTCGACAACGACCTGCACCTGCGGGTCATCGACCACCGCAAAGGCGTCGTCGCCGATACGGCCGATCGCCTCCAGCCCCTGGATCTTCTCCGGGTCGTAGTCGCGCGCCGCCGCATGCGAGATCTCGATCCCGCGCCCGGCACGCCGTGCGATCTCGGCCGCGTTGCGCGACAGGACCGTCACCGTCCCGCCACCGACCGTTCCTAATCCCAGAAGCCCGACCTTCACCGGTTCCATGCATGCCCCCTTGTTCGCCAACCGACTCGCCGGCTTCGTCATTGATCCGAAATGCGCAAATGGTTCGACTGCTGTGCTTTGACCCGAATGGCTAACCCGAGCGGCTCAGCTTCCGGCGCGGGATTCGCGGCGGAACATCTCTTTGATGCCGCGAATCGCCTGACGGGTGCGATGCTCGTTCTCGATCAGACCGAAGCGCACGTGGCCGTCACCGTATTCGCCGAAGCCGATACCGGGCGAGACCGCCACCCGCGCCTCCTGCAGGAGCTTCTTGGAAAACTCCAGCGAGCCGAGCGCGCGATACGGCTCCGGGATCGGCGCCCAGACAAACATGGTCGCCTTGGGCGGCTCGACCGGCCAGCCGGCCGCATTCAGACCGCTGCACAGGACGTCACGACGACTCTCGTAGCTGTTGCTGATCTCGCGCACGCAGCTCTGCGGACCCTCGAGCGCAGCGATGGCCGCGACCTGGATCGGGGTAAAGGTTCCGTAGTCGAGATAAGACTTGATGCGCGCGAGCGCCGCGACCAGATTGCGGTTGCCGCACATGAAGCCGACACGCCAACCCGGCATGTTATAGCTCTTGGACATGGAGAAGAACTCCACGGCGATATCCTTGGCGCCCGGAATCTGCAGGATCGAGGGGGCACGATAGCCATCGAAGACGATGTCGGCATAGGCGATATCATGAACCACCCAGATCCCGTGCTCGGAGGCGATATCGATCACCTTCTGGAAGAAATCCAGCTCGACACACTGGGTCGTCGGATTCCCCGGAAAATTCAGCACCAGCATCTTCGGCTTGGGCCAGGAGTCCTGGATCGCGCGTTGCAACTCCTCGAAGAAGTCCACATCCGGCGTGAGGCGCACATGGCGCACGTCGGCGCCGGCGATGATGAATCCATAGGGATGGATCGGATAGGCCGGATTCGGCACCAGGACCGAGTCCCCTGCACCCATGGTAGCAAGCGCCAGATGGGCCAAACCCTCTTTCGATCCGATGGTGACGATTGCTTCGCTGTCTGGATCGAGATGGACATCGAAGCGGTCCCGATACCAGTGACAAATGGCACGGCGCAGACGCGGGATCCCGCGCGATACCGAATAACGATGGGTGTCCTTGCGAACCGACGCCTCGACCAGCTTATCGACGATGTGTTGCGGGGTCGGCTGATCCGGGTTGCCCATACCGAAATCGATGATGTCCTCGCCCCGCGCTCGCGCATCGGCCTTCAACTCGTTGACGATATTGAAGACGTACGGCGGCAGCCGTCTGATACGGTGAAAATCGGGTTCGGGGGCAACCACGGGACAACCTCTTCACGCTGGCAGTGGGGAAAAGGCTGAAGTCTACAGTTCCGCCCGCCAGATTCAAAGCCGACAAGCCCGGAAGCCAGGCTGAGCCGGCTGGACGCCGGATCGAAGGTCCCGGACATCGCAATGAGCCCGTTATCGGAGAGCCTCTTCAGTATTTCACCGAGCACCCATAGGGCCGCGTGACCGGGTTGGCTACCGGCCGACCCGCGGCGACATCGGCTATCGCCAGACGCAAATAGTTGCTCGCGCCCTCGATATCGGCTTGATCGGTCGTCGGCTTATCGTCGATGCCGCCCATGTAGAGCAGGGCTCCCGACTCATCGATGATGTACAGGTGTGGCGTGGTCTTGGCATCGAACGCGCGCCCCATATCACCGGAAGTATCCAGCAGCACCGCAGTGGGGGCCGCATTGCGCGTATCGGTCAGATCATCGGCCTGGGCGGGGCTGACATGGCCTTGCTTGCCGGATGCCGATGAGATGACCGACAGCCATAGATAGCCGGCAGCGGCGGCCTCTCGCTGCAGGGCCTGCATGTTGCCCGACGCATAGTGCTTGACCACGTACGGACATTGATGGTTTGTCCATTCCATGATCACCTTCTTGCCGGCAAGACTGCCAAGCGTCCAGGTCTCGCCCGCGTTGTCGACCACACTGAAATCAGGGGCCGGTGCGCCGACCTGGGGCGCCGCCGAGGCGAGGCCGACGGTCAGGACACCCGCCAGGGTCGCCACAGCCGGGATACTGGTCTTCCAAAGGTCTCGTGTCATCGTCTGTCTCCTCAGTGTTGACTTGTCGCGTGCTGGAAAGGACGGCTTCAGGTGCGTCCGCACCTCGGCGGTAGAACCATGATTGGAGCCCGCCAGTAAGCCCATTAGCGAATCACATTGCGGACAATGTCCTGCGTCAGGATCTGAGGCAGGATTCTGGGGTCGCCACCCGGCGGATAGAAGACATAAAGCGGTACGCCGTTACGCCCATGCTCCGCGAGATAGGCCGTGATCGCCGTATCGCGATTCGTCCAATCGCCCTTGAGATAGAGCACGCCCGCCTCGGCAAAACCCCGTGCCACCTCGGCGTGACTCAAGGCGACGCGCTCGTTGACCAGACAGGTGATGCACCAGGCCGCGGTCATGTTGACGAAGACCGGGCGCCCTTCCCCGCGCGCCGCGGCAAGGCGCTCCGGCGAATAGGGTTCGCTGCGCAGATGATCGACGCTCCGCGGATCACCGAACGTTGCGCTGGCGGCCTCGTCCTGCGCGACGAGCGACCTGGTCGTCATTCCGAGATAAAGCGATCCGATCACTGCAAGCAGGGCCACCGCCGTACCCAGTCGCCGCCGGCCCGATGGCTGAACCCGGGTGCGTTCGCGCAGCCATAGACCGAAAGACAGGAGCAGCAGACCGCCGAGGATCAAGGCCACGCCGCCCGATCCGGTTTGGACGCTCAGCACCCAGACCAGCCAGGCGGCGGCGCCGAACATCGGGAAGGCGAGAACCTGTTTGAGGGTCTCCATCCAGTGCCCCGGTTTCGGCAGAAACCGCGCCAATCGAGGGGTCAGGCAGAGCAACAAAAACGGCAATGCCAGGCCAAACCCGAGTGTCAACATGATCGCCAGCGCCAACGGCCAGCTCAAGGTGACGGCATACCCCAGGGCCGCCCCCATGAAAGGCGCCGTGCAGGGTGCCGCGACCAGTGCGGCCAACGCACCGGTGCCGAACGCGCCCGCGGTTCCGCTGCCCGTTGGGGCTCCACCCAGGCTCATCAAGCCCGTGCCCACAGTGATTGCGCCGGACAGGCTCAGGGCGATGACGAAGAAAACATAGGTCATGACCGCAACAAAGGGCGGGTACTGAAGCTGGAACCCCCAACCCACCGCGGCACCGCCCGCTCGCAATGCCAACAGCAGCCCGGCCAACCCGGCGAAGAAGAGGAGAACGCCAGCGGTGTAGGCGAGCCCGTGGAGGCGCCGCTCACGCGCGACATCCTGCGCTTGCCCCGGCTTGACGCTCCCTTCTACGCCGACGCCCCTCACCAGACTTAACGCCTTCATCGCGAGAATCGGGAAGACGCAGGGCATCAGATTGAGAATGAGTCCGCCGAGCAAGGAAAAGGCGAACGCGACCAGCAGCCCCATCGGGGGTTCGGCACGCGGATCAGAAGGCGGCTGACCGCGCGTCGGCGCGACCTCGTAGGAGCGCACTGCGCCTTGTGCATCCGCGATCACCAACAGGCCGTCCGGTAGCGCCTGTTCCGACAGGGTCCCCGGCGTCAGCTCGATTCGCAGAACGTTCGCATTAAGGCGCCAGGGTTGCGGTTCGGCGTGCTCGATCAACCCCCATTCACCGGCGAAGAACCAGGCGCCACTGATCGTCTCAGGCAGGTCGTCGGCCGGCACCTGCAGATGGAGCGCCGTTCCGTCGCGAGTGAGCCGGGCGCCGCTTAGCACGCCATCGGGTAATCCGGCGCGGGCATCGGCAAAGACCTCGTCTTCGCCAGGATCAATCGGGCCGGGCACGGCCGTCGTCGCCAGCGTCAGGTCGAAACTGCCTGATTCGGGGACGCAGTTCTCCTCGCAAACCAGCCAGTGCACATCGGCCCGAATGCGCAGGGGCTGGCCGACCGGCCAATCCTCCGGCACCGATAGTCCGATCAGATGGATCGCACGACCCGAGTAACCGTAGTTCGCCAAAGGGCCGACCGGAATCAACTCGGGACGCGGCCAGCGGATGGGCCCCACTTCAACCCCGTCGGGCAGTGTCCAGTCGATGCGCGGTGGATCGCCCGAGTCGCCCGGATTACGCCAGTAGGTGTGCCAGCCCGGCTGGATCTCGAGCACAAGGGCGAGATCGACAGGCTCTCCGGGCGCGATCCCGGTGCGCTCCGCCACCAGGCGCGCGGTGACGTGCTCGGTCGTGACCGGCGCAGCCGACGCCGGACAAGGCGCAGCCAAGACAGCCACGCAGACTGCGACACCCAACCACCAGGTCACCCGGAATCCACTCCGATGCGGATCAACCGACACCCGGCTCATCCACGGCAACGATCGGCCCGGCACTCAAAAGAGCTCCCCCTGCGCAGAGGATCCGACGCCAGCTGCGCGCTCGGGCGGCATGAGGGCATCTCCGATCCGAATCGCCCCGCCCACAATAACGCGCGCACTCAATCCAGCATGACCGCGCATCGCGTTGTAGGCGCCCGGACCGAGCACCTCCTCCATCCGCGAGCATGGCGGACAGGGACCGGTTCCTTCCAGCAGCGCCGCGCCGAGACGAAACCTCAGTCCCTTCAACGCGAGAAGGTTCACCCCTGACACCACGATATTGCGCCGGACCAGGGCGGGATCGATCGGCCCGCGACGCAGCAGTGCGCCGATCACTGCAAGGTGCTCCGCCTGGATCAGTGTCACGCCGCGCGAACCCGAGGTCCCGCTGTAGTGATCCCCTTCCAGGCCGCGACCGGTCTGAGCGGTCACGGATTCACAAGCCAACACATCGGCGCGTCGGGCCGGTCGTCGACCGATCCAGAGAACCGATCCGGGGTACGGAAAGTTGGCAAGCAGATCCGCAATGGAATCCATACGCTTGTTCGGCCTCATTCGCAAAATCACGCCTGCACCCAATATTCGGGTTAGGTCAGGGCAGGGCCAGCCCGTGACAAGTTAATCCAACCGTCTGTGGGATCAAAACCGCGGATCAAGCGTCCAATACCGCCATGCCGATATTCTCTCCCATTTTCCGGCCGATCTTCCGGCCAGCTCGAATGAGCCTTGCCATGCCGTCTGCATCACGCGCGCTCCGTTTTGCCGCGACCCTGATCGCTGTTGTCCTGACCATCGCCGGATGCAGTCGCGTCGGTGTTGCCTACAACACCGGCGACTTCCTCGTGAAGGGCTATGCCAGGGACTATCTGGACCTGACCAGCGCACAAGTTGGCCGCTGGGATCCCGTCCTGAAAGAGGCATTGGCACGTCATCGGGTTGAGGAGCTGCCCTATCTGGCGGCCTTTTTCGACCGGGTCCTGACGGCAAGCCAGCTGGGGTTCGACGCGCGCAATATGATCTGCCTCACCGGAGAGTTTCTCGATCTCTACCGACGCCAGGCGCGTTTCGCCGTCACGCTCGCCGCGCCGCTCCTGGTCGAGCTGACTCCCGCCCAACTTCAGCGACTGGAGCGCCGGTTCCAGGACGAGGCCGCGGAGGATCGCGCCGAGCTTGCCGGGCGCAACAGCGAGTACGAGCGGCTCAAGCGCGCTCGCCGCTATGTGAAATCCATTGAGGACTGGACCGGATCGCTCAATGCGGAGCAGCAGCTCATCGTCGGCGATGTCACGGCGCGTATGCCGGGCAGGCAGTCGAACCTGATCGAATACCGCACGCACAAGCGCGACCAATTGATCGCGATGCTCACGTCCGGAGCGGACGAACCGGCAGTGGAAGGCTTCATAACCGCTTGGCTGGTCGACTTCAGCGACCTGCCGTCCGAGATCACCCAGGTGGGTGAAGAGATGAGAGAACGGATCGTCGAGCTCTTCGTTCGGCTCGGCGCCAGCCTGGACGCCGGGCAGCGCGAGCGTCTTGAAAAACGCCTACGTGGTATTCGAGACGACTTCCTGAACCTTCAGACGCAACCGCGCCTGGCGCCCCTAAGCTGCTAAAGCGGACTAAAACAGATCGTCCATGACCCGTGGCGCGGTACGGCGCACCGAGGTGTCCGGTTTTGTGCGTCCCGTGAATTTGATCGGCTCGGGTCCGCCCAACGCATTACGGTGATCCACATTAACCACCTCGGCGATACCGCTCTTGGATTTCGTTTCGGTGCCGCGGGTTGGATCAACGCGAATCCGCACCATCCCCGGCGGTGGTTCAAGGGTGGCGACCGGATGCCCATCAAGCGCAACCGCCATGAAATCCACCCACATCCCCAACGCGGCCCGACCACCTTCCTCGCCGCGTCCGAGCTTCTCGAAATCGTCGAAGCCCATCCAGGCGATCGTCACGAAATCGGCCTGGTAGCCGGCAAACCAGGAATCGCGCACGTCATTCGTCGTGCCTGTCTTACCCACGACATCATTTCGTTTCAGATCCTTGGCTCGCCCTCCCGTACCCGTTTCGATCACCTCCCGCAGCAACGACGTCATCTGATAGGCAATGCGTGGGTCGATCACCTGCGCAGCAGCCGGGCTTTGCTGCGTCCCCTGCACCTGTGCCGAGATACCCTCGGATTGATACCAACAATCCGCGCAGGACCGCGGGGCATTGGATTCGAACATGACCTGTCCGTCGCGGGTTTCGACCCGTTGAATGAAGTAGGGTTTGACGTGGAATCCGCCATTGGCAAACACCGCATAGCCCTCGGCGAGGCTTGCCGGCGACATCTCTCCGGTCCCCAGCGCCAAGGACAGCCCCAGGGGCAAGGCATCGATGTCGAACCCGAAGTTGCGGATGTAGGCTTGCGCCTCCTCGATGCCCACACTCTGAAGCAGATTGATCGACGCCAGATTACGCGACAGCGCCAGGGCACGACGCATCCGGATCGGCCCCAACTCCTTGCGATCCGAGTTTCGCGGGGTCCAACCCGATCCGTCGGCGACCTTGATCGCTTCATCCTTCAGCAGACTGGCGGGCGTCCAGCCTTTGTTCAGTGCCGCTGCATAGATAAAGGGCTTGAAGCTCGAACCCGGCTGGCGACGCATATCGATCGCCCGATTGAACTTGCTTTCGTTGAACGAATAACCCCCGACCAGCGCGCGCACGGCGCCGTCCTGCGGTGCGATCGAGATCAGCGCACCGGCCACGCGCGGCTTCTGCGCCAATTCCCAGCGGCCCTGGCTGTCCTCGCGCAAACGGATCAGATCCCCGACGCCGACCACATCGGAGACCCGCTTCGGCTTGGGTCCGCGCCAGTTGGCATTCCGGAACTCCTGCGCCCAGGCCACCTGCTTGAGGTTCAGATCGATCCGGCGGCCCCCGCCGAGATACACCTCCGCGCTGCCCGAGGAGGCATTTGTCACCAGCCCCGGGGTCAGATCCGGAAGCGTGGTGACGCTCTGCAGATAGACATCCATGTCGGCCTGAGTCGCCCCGGCCAGATCGACCTTGGCCTCGGCGCCGTAGTAGCCGTGACGTCGATCGTAAGCACGCAACGCCTCGCGTACCGACTCCTGCGCGGCGCTCTGCAGGGGCGCCTCGATCGTTGTGGTCACCCGCAATCCTTCACTCAACGCCGCCTCGCCGTAATGCTCGATGACGGCCTGGCGCGCCATTTCGGCGACGTAACCGGCTTCCAGATCCGGCTCGCGTCGATGCAGTTGCGCCAGGTCGGGCGTCAGGACCGCAATGTCGTATTCGTCCCTGTCGATATAACCAAGCTCGAGCATCCGACCCAGAATATAGTTACGCCGCTCCAGCGCCCGCTGCGGGTTGGTGACCGGATTGTTTGTCGTCGGCGCTTTCGGGATGCCCGCCAGCATGGCCGCTTCGGCGGGGGTAATTGAGTTGAGTTCCTTGTTGTAGTAGACCGAGGCGGCTGCCGAGATGCCATAGGCGCGGTGGCCGAAAAAGATCTGGTTCAGATACAGGCCCAGGATCTGCTCTTTCGTCAGTTCGCGCTCGACCTTGAGCGTCAGCAACACCTCAGCGAGCTTGCGCTGAAAGGTCTTCTCGGAGCTGAGCAGAACATTGCGGGTCACCTGCATAGTGATGGTGCTGCCGCCCTGCGCTTTGGTCCCGGTGGAGGCAAGACTGAGGAAAGCGCGTGCAATGCCCGTCGCATCCACCCCGCCATGCTCGAAAAATCGACTGTCTTCGGCGGCGAGGAAAGCATTGATCACGACCGGCGGAATGTCCTGAAACGCGACCGGACGGCGCCGTTCGACTCCAAATTCGGCCAATAAGGCACCATCGCGACTGAAGACCTGCAGCGGCGCCTCGTATTTGACCTCGCGGATGCTGTCGATGCCGGGAAGCTCCGGCACATGGATCGAGGCGAACAGACCCGCACCGAGCAAACCCAGTGCAAGCAGTTGCAGGGGCGCACCGAGGACACCCAGAAAACCGGCAAACCAGCCAAAGACCGAGCGCCCGCGCCGCACCGGACCCTGGGCCGCCGGCTGGCTCCGGTCGGGTTTCATCGGGGTGTTCGGATCGTCCGGTGTCGC
>JBGSKP010000452.1:0-4072 GCA_041741175.1 Thiocapsa sp.
GCCTCGCGGCGGATGTGCGAGCTGGTCACCAGTCTGCGCAGTTACGCGCGCCCCAAGGGCGAACCGGTCGCGGGCGTTGATCTGCACGCGGGGATCGAGGACAGTCTGCGCCTCATGGCTCATCGTCTACGCGATATCCGGATCGAGCGCCGCTATGGCGAGCTCCCGCCGATCCGTTGCCACCCCGGCGAGCTCGACCAGCTCTGGACCAACCTCCTGGCCAATGCACTGGAGGCTCTGGGCGAGGGTGGTCGCATCGAGCTGACCACCGATGCGCCGGATCCGCAGCATGTGCGCGTGCGGATTCGGGACAACGGTCGCGGGATCGACCCCGCGGTCCTCCCGCGGGTTTTCGAGCCGCGCTTTACCACCAAGCAGGGTGCAGTCCGCTACGGACTGGGTCTCGGTCTCGCCATTGCACGGCGCATTGTCGACGCACATGGTGGAACGATCGAGTTGGGCTCGGAGCCGGGCTGCACCCTGGTGACCGTCACGCTACCGGTCAGCGGACCACCCGACGCAGAGGATATCGAGACATGAGGTTGGCACTGTTGATCCTGGAGGACGAGCGCCCGGTTCGCGAGGCACTCAGACGCGACCTGTCGGCATTCGCGCGGCAGGTGCGAATCGAGGAGGCGGAGGACGCGCAAACCGCGCTTGAGGTTATCGATGAGATCGATGTGGCCGGCGACCGACTCGCACTGGTTCTGGCCGATCACCGACTGCCCGGAACCAGCGGGATAGACTTTCTTATCAGACTCGGCACGGACGAGCGCACGATCGGCACACGCAAGATCCTGGTCACCGGCCAAGCCGACCAGGACGACACCATCCGCGCGATCAACGAGGCCCGGCTTGATCACTATGTCGCCAAGCCCTGGGATCCGGACGCCCTGCGCGAGATGGTCCGCGCACAACTGACCGACTATGTGATCGAAGCCCGGCTTGATCCGTTACCGTATCTGGCCGCTCTGGATGCCGCACGCGCCTTGTCGATCGTGCGCGAACGCGGGGATCTTTAAGGGCGCAAAGCCAGACAAAAGAACACGGGCGGGACAGAGAAACCAGGATTTGACGACCTGTCATAGTCGTTCAGCGGCTCATCCCGGTACAGCAATGGGCGTGTCAATCAGATGAACAGCTTTCTTGGCCGAAATCCCGTGATTGTTTAGGGTTGATATGGATCCTGATTGCCGGGTGCGGCTTTTGGTCTTAATTCTAACTTTCTGTTTTTAAAATTTTTTATTGATTCATCAGTGCTGACGATAGCAATCATCGGAACATACGATCTCGATTTGTCCATGTCTGACTTGCCGAATCGATCGACCTCTCCTAGAGTCTGGTGAACTTTTGTCGCGGTCTGAACTCGAAAACCCAGCCAAAAGTGCTGGTAAAATCCTTAGCTCGTTGCTAGGATATTATCCAAGGTAACCAACTCAGGTATTGGAACATGGCCAAAGATTACGCTCTCATGCCCACGGGAACGATCGACTCCTACATCAGCGGCGCTTATCAGATTCCGGTCCTGACCCCGGAGGAAGAAAAATCGCTCGCGATCCAGTTGCGCGACCATGGCGATATGCAGGCCGCCAAGCGGCTCGTGACCTCTCACCTTCGTTTCGTCATTCGCATCGCACGCGGCTATCTCGGCTACGGGCTGCCGCTCCCGGACCTGATTCAGGAAGGCACTGTCGGCCTGATGAAGGCCGTTCGGCGCTTCGAGCCCGACATGGGCGTGCGCCTGGTCTCCTTCGCCGTGCACTGGATTCGCGCCGAGATTCACGAGTACATCCTGCGCAACTGGCGGATCGTGAAGGTTGCAACGACCAAGGCCCAACGCAAACTCTTCTTCAACCTGCGCAGCGCCAAAAAACGCCTCGGCTGGTTCACCAAGGAAGAGGTCGAAGCGGTAGCCGCCGACTTGGGCGTCAAGCCCGAGACGGTGCTGCAGATGGAGTCGCGCCTGGCCAATCAGGATCTGTCGTTCGACGGCTTGGAGGATGACGACGATGACGCCCCCTCGGCGCCCTCGACCTACCTGCCCGACCTTCGGATGGAGCCGGCAAAGATTCTCGAACGGCAAGACACCGAGCGCGACCAGCACGAGCGTCTCTATTCGGCACTCAAGGGCCTGGACGAGCGCAGCAAGGTCATCCTGCGCGAGCGCTGGCTGAACGAGAAGAAGCAAACGCTTCATGAGCTGGCCGAGCAGTTCGGCGTCTCCGCGGAGCGCATTCGTCAGATCGAGAAGAACGCAATGAAGAAGCTCCGTCTCCAGCTCGAAGTCTAGTCAAGGCCAGGCCGTAGAAGGCCGCAGCGGTTGACTGAATCGCCAATCAGTCAGGCGATCGGAATCCAGAGATTGGCCCTTCGATTGAATCGGATCAGGCGGTGAACCTAGCCAGTTCACCGCTTTTTTGCTGTCTGGGAAGATGCGATCTGACAGGATCCGCAGAGACCAACAGTCCTCGTCTCGTGGCAAACTGCCAAATTCATTGTTTGGGGCGAGACGATCCCGAGCCTCGGTCTGCACTCCGACATGCCTGCCGAGCGACCCGCCTCCGCTGCCTCGCGGTCCCGCGCATGAGGGCCATGAGGGCCGGGGCCGACCGGCTCGGCGATCACGACATTCAACCAGAAGCCACGCCATGCATAACACGTCCCTTGACCCGGCCACGATGGCTCGCCTGCCCGCCCCCGGCAAGGTCGACCGGGCGTGTCCGGAGTCCGACCTCCTGCGCGAAGCGGTGACGGCTTACCTGGAGGATCTGGAGGACATTCGCGCGGCCGAGGAATCCTTGCGCGAGATTCAGAGCGGGGCCAAGCCACTGACATTGGATGAGCTGGACGCGTATCTGGCGCGCTGACTACGCCCCGCGAGCAGTCCGCGCACTGGCCGGATTTGACGTGACGTGAGGTGAGGTGAGGTGAGGTGACGAGAAACGACTCGGGCCTCGAGCCGGGTTTTTTGCGGGCAGGTATCACCAGACACCACCGACAAGTCGCAAGCCCACCAAGCACAGACAAGGATCCCTTCAATGGAGCAGGTACCACTACAGGCACCACCGTGGAACGCGAAAGAGGCTAAAGGAGGCGAATCCAAGCGAGTGTTGCGATGGTCAGATGTCTGATTGTTGGTGCCCAGGGGCGGAATCGAACCACCGACACGAGGATTTTCAGTCCTCTGCTCTACCAACTGAGCTACCTGGGCGTTTTCACTCGCGCCCGTTGCGGGTCACGAAGCGACGTATTAGAGCCGTAAGCGGCCAGCGCGTCAAGGCTTGCGATCGCGATCGCGCCTGTGATCGGCCCGGAGCAGCCCGCGATCGGCCCCTCGGAGCATCGGCGCCGCACGTTCCGCCTCTGGCCCGGCTGTGCTATGTTGCGCGGCTTGTCAATCACGCTGGACCGGCTATGTCATTGGATGCTTCGGACATCGATAAGATTGCCCATCTGGCGCGGCTCGCGATCGCACCGGAGTCGATCGAACGCTATGCCGCGGACCTTTCAAACATCCTCGAGCTGGTGGCGCAGATGGATGCAGTGGATACCAGCGGTGTTGAGCCGATGGCGCACCCGCTGCACATGACGCAGCGCCTGCGCCCGGATTGTGTCTCCGAGCAAGATCGGCGCGAGCTGTTTCAGGGCATCGCCCCGCTGACCGAGGACGGACTGTACCTGGTGCCGAAGGTGATCGACTGATGCAGAACAAATCGATTGCCGAGATGGCCGCGGATCTGCGGCTGCGGACCTACTCCAGTGTGGAGCTGACCCGTCATTATCTGGATCGCATCGCGCGACTGGATCCGCGGCTCAACAGCTTCATCAGTGTCGCAAGCGAGGCGGCTCTCGCGGCGGCCAAGCGGGCCGATGTCGCGATCGCGGCGGGCGACGCCGGTCCACTCGCCGGAATCCCGATTGCGCATAAAGACATCTTCTGTACCGCCGGCATCAAGACCAGTTGCGGCTCGCGGATGCTGGATAACTTCATCGCACCTTACGACGCCACGGTGGTCGAGCGGCTCGCTGCGGCCGGCGCGGTGGTGCTGGGCAAGACCAACATGGACGAGTT
>JBGSKP010000453.1:0-2856 GCA_041741175.1 Thiocapsa sp.
CCTGCGGCCATCGCCTGCAGGGCGACCAGCACCCCGACCACGCCGGCGATCCCGACGACCACGACCAAGGTCGCCCCGATCCGGTGCGGGATTGTGCTCAGTCCCACCCAGGTGATCGCCAGGGCCTGGCGTCCGCCCCGGGTGAAAAGCAGCCAGCCGAGGCAGGCCGCTCCAAGGCCCAGCATCCAGACCGGCGCGAAGATCCAGAGGCCGACGAACAGGGTGACGCCGAGGATCCCCGCGGCCATGCTCAACCGCGTCCGCAGTGCGTCCCGTCTCATCGCCCCGCCAACGCATCGACAATGCGTAGCCGCATCGCCTTGACGGCCGGAGGCAGACCGACGGCAACGCCAATGCCCAGCATGAGTGCGATGCCGACCAGCCAGCTCTCGGGCTGCATCGTCACATCGAGCTGCCCGGAGCTCGCCTCGCCGATGACGGGCAAAGCCAGATAGGCTAGCGCCAGACCGAGCAGCCCGCCGATCAGGAGCAGCAGCAGCGCCTCGGCCAGCACTAGGGCAAGCACAGCTCGATTGGTGAATCCAAGCGTTTTGAGCACCGCAAGCTCAGGGATCCGCTCGCGAATGGATTGTGCCATGGTGTTGCCGGTGAGCAGAACCAGGGTGAAAAAGACCGCCGACATGATGGCCGTGACGATGAGTCCGATGTCGCCGATCTGTTTGGCGAAGGACATCTGGAACTCACGTTCGCTCTGGGTGCGGGTCTCGAAGGCGGAGTTCTTGAACTGATGGTCGATCGCCTGAGCGACCTGATCGGCCTGTGTCGCATCCTTGACGCGTACGACGTACCAGCCGACCGTGCCCTGGCCGATTTCGCGGCCTTCGTCGAAGTAGGTGTGATTGAACAGCAACTGTTTCTCGGAGCCGCGCAGCTCCGGTTGGGCCGCCTTGAAGATCCCTACCAGATCGAAGCTCCAGACCTCTGAGCCGTCTCGGTGCGGATAAATGGTCGGGCGCAGTGGGATCTGGTCTCCGACCGACCAGCCATGCAGATCGGCGAGCGCCTGCCCGACGATCGCGCCCGTGCGTGTCTTGATGAAGGCCTGACGCTGCGCGTCCGGCAACACCAGCTCCGGATACATCTCCAGGTAGCTCTCGGGCTCGACCGGGAAGTTCGGAAAGAAGTTCTTCGGATCCTGGTAGATGCCGCCGAACCAGCTCGCATAGGTGACCGCCGCCACGCCGGGCGTCGATTCGATGCGCGCCAGATCGGCATAGGGTAGGGGCTGAATCAGCGAGAGTCGCGACGAGGTGATCAGGCGATCGATCCCCACCACGCTTTGCGGCGCATTGAAGGCCACGCGCACGGCATCGAGCATACCGAACAGCGCGAAGGCCGCTGCAATCGACAGCAGTGTCAGGAGCGTCCGCATTTTTTTGCGCAGGAGCGCGGCGAACAGCAAGGGGAGATATTTCATGATGCCCGAGCCGATATCGCCTCGCCCTGCTCGACCAGCGCGCCCTTGTCCAGATGGAGAATGTGTCGGGCAAACTCGGCGGCCTTCGGGTCATGGGTCACCATGATCATGGTCTTGTCGTACTCGCGGTTGAGCCGCTGCAGCAGGGCCAGGACCTCCTCGGCCGAGTGGCGGTCGAGATCGCCCGTGGGCTCGTCGCAGACCAGGAGGGTAGGGTCGGAAACGATGGCGCGGGCGATCGCAACCCGCTGCTGCTGGCCACCGGACAGCTCGTTGGGCTTGTGTGTGGCGCGGTCGGCCAGACCAACCAGGTCCAGCGCAATGGCGGCGTTGCGACGACGCCGCGCTGCGGAGAGTCCGGTCAGCAACAGGGGCAACTCGACATTCTTCTGTGCAGAGAGTGCCGGCAGCAGGTTATAGAACTGGAACACGAATCCGACGTTGGCCGCCCGCCAGCGTGCCAGTGCGGTGGCAGACATCCGGTCGATGCGACTTCCCGCAACGCTCAGGATGCCCTCGGAGGGCAGATCCAGACCCGCGATCATACTGAGCAGGGTGCTCTTGCCGGATCCGGACGGTCCCATGAGGGCGAGGAAATCGCCCTTCGGAATGTCCAGGTCGATATGGTGCAGGACCTCGATGCGCTGACGACCGCGCTCGTAGACCTTGCTGACGCCGCGGATGACCACCAGGGGCTCCTCGATGCCCGGGCTCGACGGCGCGACGACCATCCGCGCTAGACCCCTTCGCGCGGGTTGACCCGCATGCCGTCGGTCAAGTCGGCCGGCGGATCGCGCACCACCTGCTCGCCGGCGACCAGACCCGCCGCAATCAGGCGTTGGTCACCCACTTGATCACCCAGGCTCACACGTCGCTCGCGCACATGATTGCCATCCAGGACGAATACCAGACTGCCCTCCCCGGTGTCCCGAATGGCGCTTGCCGGGACCAGAACGCCGGTCTGAGCTTGCGCCGGCAGTGCGGCGGCATCGTCCATGAAGGACACCCGCACGCCCATCTCCGGAACCAGGCGTGGGTCCTTCGCGTGGATGGCGATCCGCACGCGTATGGTCGCCTTGCTGCGATCCGCCGTCGGGATGATGGCGATCACCGAGGCCGGGATCGTCCAATCCGGATAGGCATCCAGCACCGCCTGTACCGGCTGATCCGGACTGACACGATTGATGAATGCCTCGTTCACGTCGACCTCGATCTCCAGTGAATCCATGTCGACGATGGTACCGATCCCAGTGCGGGTGAAGCCGCCCCCGGCCGACATCGGCGAGACGATCTCGCCGGGCTGAGCGGCTTTGGCGACGATCACCCCGGCGAAGGGCGCCCGCACCACTGTGTTGTCGTAGGCGACCTGTGCGACCTGCACCTCGGCCTCCGAGACACGCACCTGACTGGCCTGCGCC
>JBGSKP010000454.1:0-7299 GCA_041741175.1 Thiocapsa sp.
GCCGCAGACCTCGCCCGCAGAGCGCACCGAGTAGCGCCGGTGGGCTTACACGGGAGCGCCGCACCGCGCTCAATCGTTGCCGGCACGCGCGGAGATGTATGCCAGGGCCTTGTCGATCCGGCGCAGCGTCGCGTCCTTGCCGACCAGTAACAGGGTCTCATCGATCCCCGGGGAGGCGGCGCGACCGACGATCGCCACCCGCAGGGGCTGCGCGACCTTCCCCATGGTGGTCCCCAGCTCCTCGGCGACCCCGTCGACAACATGCTTGAGGCCATCGAGGGTCCAGTCCTCGTAGGCCATCAGCTCGAAGACCTGGCGCAGGCGCTCCAGGCCCTCACGGGCCACCAGGCGCAGATGCTTCTTTGCCGACGCCTCGTCGAAAGCATCGAAGTCGCGGTAACAGAAGGCGCTGATCTCGGCCAGCTCGGTCAAGGTCTTGGCGCGTGCGGCCTGGGCCTTGACCACGTCCACCAGATCGGGACCGGTCGAGGGGTCGATACCCAGCCGCCCCATGTGCGGACTGAGCAGGCGGGCGATGCGCAGCGGATCGGCATGATGCAGATACTGCTGATTCAACCAATCGAGCTTGTCGGTATTGAACGAGGAGGCGGCTTTGTTGACATCGCCGATCTCGAACAGATCGATCATCTGCTCGATCGAAAACTGCTCCTGGTCGCCGTGCGACCAACCCAGGCGGACCAGATAATTCAGCAGCGCCTCGGGCAGATAGCCCTGATCGCGATAGGCAATCACGCTCACCGCGCCGTGACGCTTGGACAGACGCGCACCGTCGTCGCCGAGGATCATGGGAACATGGGCATAGCGCGGCGGCTCGTGACCGAGCGCGCGCAGGATGTTGATCTGTCGCGGCGTGTTGTTCAAGTGATCGTCGCCGCGGATGACGTGGGTGATGCCCATGTCCGCGTCATCCACCACCACCGTGAGATTGTAGGTCGGCGAGCCGTCGGTGCGTCGAATCACCAGATCGTCCAGCTCGGCATTGGCGAAGACGACCCGCCCGCGGATCATGTCGTCCACCACCACCACGCCGTCCGCCGGGTTCTTGAACCGGATGACGTGCGGGACACCGGGTTCGATCTCCTGACCGCGACAGCGTCCGTCGTAGCGCGGTTTGAGCCGCTGCGCCATCTGATCCTCGCGCAACTGCTCCAGGCGCTCCTTTGGACACACACAGCGGTAAGCCAGCCCTTTGGCGAGCAGCTCATCGATCACCTGATTGTAACGATCGAACCGCTCGGTCTGATAAAACGGCCCTTCGTCGTACTCCAGGCCAAGCCAGGTCATCCCCTCCAGAATGGCGTTGACGGACTCGGCGCTCGAGCGCTCCAGGTCGGTATCCTCGATCCGCAGCACGAACTGTCCGCCGTGCTTACGCGCGAAAAGATAGCTGAACAGCGCCGTGCGGGCGCCGCCAACATGCAGATAACCAGTTGGGGACGGAGCGAATCGGGTACGAACGGTCATGAGATTCCAGGTCGGTTGGATGTGATGGCGTGGTGCGATTCTATACCCATCCCGCTCGGGTTTTTCCAATCGCCGTCCGTCCAGGCCGTCGGTCCCGGCTTGTTCACCCGATAACCATGCGTTAAGGTCCGGTCATGCGATTCTCCGAAGCAGACGACAGCAGCGGCGACCTGATCGATGCCTACGGGGACGAGGGCATTCTGATCGGTGGGCGTCGTTTCAACCGCGGCCTCATCCTCGCGCCGGGCCGAATCCAGGAGGGCTGGGGACCGGCGCACCCGGCCGATCTGAGCCTGGAGCACATCGAAGCACTGCTCGCCATCGACCCCGAAGGCCGCACCCAGGTCGTCGTGATCGGCACCGGAGCGACGCAGATCTTTCCGGACCCGCGGGTTTATTTCTCCGTTGCGGGACGCGGCATTGGTTTCGAGGTCATGGACACCGGCGCCGCCTGCCGAACCTACAACATCCTGGTGACCGAGGGGCGGCGCGTCGTCGCCGGTCTGCTGCCATGGGGCGCCGAGCCGCACCCCGGTTGACCCTGCTTTCAGTGACCGGCAAAGGCCCGTGCCGGACCCGTTCTGGACAGAACGATCACCGCGGCGCCGGCCTTGCCCATCACGCGGGCGAGACGTAGCATGCCGACAGCCGGCCCGCGAGCGTTGGGTCGATCGACACCACGACCGCGGGAGCGCCCTTCTCCATGGACCGACAGATCGTCCTTTCCATACTCGGCGTTGCCGTCCTGGCGTTCTTCGGGATCCTTCTGTTGATGCCCGACTCCATCGAGGATGGCCCCAATCGGCTGCCCTGGAACGTCACGCAGAACGTCTCGGGGCGCTCGCAGGTCTTCGGCTTTACACTCGGGGAGACCACGCTCGCCGATGTCCGCAGCCAGTTCGGCGAAGACGGCAAAGTCAGCCTCTTTCAAGATCAGTCACGTGACGCCTACGGTGTCGAGGCATTCTTCGAGCAGATCCATCTGCAGCGCCTGCGTGCCGATTTCGTCATCACGCTGGATGTGGACCAGCCCACACTCGCGGCCATGTATGAACGCGGACTGCGGATCAGCCAGCTCGGCAGCGGCAGTCGCAAGATCAAGCTCGACCCGACCGACGTGGAGACGCTGTCCGTGCGCCCGATCCGCTCCATCAGCTATCTGCCGAAGGCGAAGCTCGACAACGCGCTCATCGAGCAGCGATTCGGCGTTCCCGCTCTGCGCCTGACCGAGCCCGATGCCGGTATCGTCCATTGGCTCTATCCCGAGCGCGGGATGGATATCGGACGCGAGCCCGGCGGCAGTGTCATCATCCAGTATGTCAACCCGGACGACTTCGAGCGGCTCTTACGACCCTTGCAGAATGCCGTTCCGATGGAAGAGACGCCGGCCGAAACCTGAGACGGAGATGGGCATGTCGAAACACGCCAACATTCTCGCATCGACTCTGACACGCGGCCTGGTCTTGCGCTTGACCGTCGGGTTGATCGGGCTCGCGTTCGCCGGATCGGCCACGGCCGATCCGCTCACGAAGGTCCGATTCGTCACCGATTGGAAGGCACAGGCGCCGCAGGGCGGCTACTACCAGGCCAAGGCACTCGGTCTTTATGCCGCGCAGGGTCTGGACGTCGAGATCATCCAGGGCGGCACCTCGGTCAATGTCCCCCTTCTTCTGGGCTCCAACGAGGCCGATTTCGGGATCGCGTCCAACAGCTTCGTCCCGCTCAATATCCTTCAGGCCGGCATTCCGGCCACCGTGGTGGCGGCCATCTTCCAGAAGGATCCGCAGGTGCTGATCACGCATCCGCGCGCTGATGTCCGCTCCATCGCCGACATGCAGGGCAAGCCGATCATGATCTCGGATGCCGGGGTCGGCAGCCACTGGGTCTGGCTCAAGGCCAGATTCGGCTTCACCGACCGCCAGATCCGCAAATACACCTACAACCTAGCCCCCTTTCTCGCCGACCCGCGCGCCATCCAGCAGGGCTATGCGACCAGCGAGCCGTTCGAGATTGAACAGGCCAGCGGCATCGTCCCGCAGGTGTTCCTGATGGCCGACGAGGACTATCCCTCCTACGGCAACCTGATCCTGGCGTCCAATCGCCGGATCAACACCGACCCGCATCTGGTGCGCGCCTTCGTGGCGGCATCCATCGCCGGCTGGCAGGATTATCTGACCGGCGACCCCGCGCCGGGCAACGCCCTGATCAAGGCCGATAACCCGGAGATGACCGACGATCTGCTGCAACATGCCATCGCAGAGATGAATCGGTATCAACTCGCCACTGCCGGGGACGCCGAAACCGCCGGGATCGGCGTGATGAGCGATGCGCGCTGGCAGGCGTTTTTCGACGCCATGTCCGCCGACGGCGTCTATCCGCCCGATCTGGATTGGCGCCGCGCCTATACCCTCGATTTTCTTCCTCACCAGCCGTGACCAGTGACCTGCGACTCGATCGGCTCACCAAGACCTTCAGCAACGGCACGGTTGCACTCGGGGAGCTCAGCGCCGAGATCGAAGCCGGCAGCTTCGTCTCGTTGCTCGGTCCGTCCGGGTGCGGCAAGAGCACCGTGCTGCGGATCATCGCCGGGCTCGAGCCGCCGACTCAGGGGCGCGTCGAGTGGCCACGCGGCCGGGCAACACTGGGTTTCATCTTTCAAGAGCCGACGCTCATGGCTTGGGCCAGTGCAGCGAAGAACGTCGCCCTGCCCCTTGAACTCGCCGGCATCAAACCGAGCGAGGCCCATCGGCAAGCCTGCGCCGCCCTGAAGAAGGTCGATCTGGAGGGCTTCGCCGATTCACTGCCCCGCGAACTCTCGGGGGGGATGCGCATGCGTGTCTCGATCGCCCGCGCCCTGGTGGCCGAGCCCGGGGTCCTGCTGATGGACGAGCCCTTCGCCGCGCTGGATGAATTCACCCGCAGCAAGCTCAACGACGATCTGCTGCGTCTCTGGATCGAGCGTGGTTTCACGTCGATCTTTGTCACGCACTCGGTCTTCGAGGCCGTCTATCTGTCGCGGCGCATCCTGATTCTCAGCGGCCGGCCGGGTCGACTGGTTGCAGACATCGACAACCAGGCGCCCTACCCGCGCGAGCCCGGCTACCGGACTTCGCCCGAGTTTAATGCCACCGTGCGCGAGATCCTGGGTGTACTGGAAGGCGTCTCCGTATGATCAGGCAGAGCCTGCGACTCATTCTGCCGGTCGCGCTCTTCTGCACAGTGATCTGGGTGTGGGAGTGGTCGGTCGGCTATTGGCGGGTACCTTCGTTCATCCTGCCGCCGCCCAGCGCCATCCTCACGGTGTTTCAGACCGACGGGGTCTCGCTGCTCGGCTCGGCCTGGAACACCCTGCTGACAACGCTCGGCGCCTTCATGCTGGCGGTGATCTCAGGCACGACGCTCGCCACGCTGTTTGCAGCCAGCCGCATCGCCGAGGCCACACTCTCACCCTATGCCGTGATCCTGCAGGTCACGCCAGTCGTGGCCATCGCGCCCTTGATCATCGTGTGGGTCGGTCTGGACAACGCCTGGCTTGCCGTGCTCATCCTGGCCTGGATCGTCGCCTTCTTTCCGGTCCTGGCAAGCGCTACGGCCGGACTCAAGGCGGTCGACCCCAACCTGCGTGATCTCTTCACCCTTTATCACGCGAGCTTTTGGCAAACCTTCCGCCGCCTGATGGTGCCCTCCTCGCTCCCCTACCTGCTCGCCGGCGTGAAGACGGCCGGGGGGTTGGCACTCGGCGGCGCGGTCATCGCCGAATTTGCCGCCGCCTCGGGCAACACCAATGGACTGGCATGGCGCATTCTGGAGGCCGGCAACCGGCTGCAGATCGCCAAGATGTTCGCGGCACTCGCGCTGCTCGCCCTGATCGGCGTCCTGCTCTACGCCATCCTGAGCGTTATCGAATGGCTGCTGCTGCATCGCTGGCACGGGGATCGACGGCGCGCCTGATGGCGGCCCGGACAACTCCGACGGGTGACCAGCGTTTAAGGCGGACCACCGGTTGAATCGGCATCGCGCCAACGCATCCCTTCGGCAATCAGCCGCTCGCGCAATGCAGCGATAGCCTCTTCGAGTCCAGCCCGCCCCCGGAAACCGAGTCGAATGTGGGCGTCATCCCCCAGATGCGGCAGGCTGAACAGCTTCAGATCGGTAAACCGACCGCCTAGGTCGCGCATCAAGGGAATCAGGCGACTTTCCGGCACGTCCAGCACAACGAGCGCCAGTTCGTGCATCTGTTCCGACACACCGTAATGCTGCGCAAGAATCCACTCGGCCATCGGCCAGGCCATTTGCGGAAACCCCGGCAGAAACCAGTGATGACGCAACGAAAAACCCGGGATCTGATTGAATGGATTAGGAATTAAGTCGCACCCGGCGGGCAGATCCGCCATGAGGATGCGGTTGGGATAGGCCGCGGCGCCGAACTTCTCCTCGATCAGCGCCTTGGCTTCGGGATGACGCATCAGGCCCAGACCGGCCGCGATCGCGGCACAGGGGCGGGTGTGATCGTCCGGCGTCGCCCCGATGCCGCCGCACACGAAGACCGGATCGGAACGCCCTAGCGAGAAGCGCAGATGGGCGACCAGCACCTCGGGGTCGTCCGGAAGCAACCAGTGCCACGCAAGCTCGTGACCGCGCTCGCCGACCATACCCTTGAAGGCGCTCAGATGGGCATCGACGCGCGAGCCCTTGAGGATCTCGTCGCCGATCACAATCAGGCCGAAGCTGGTCGGGGAGACGGGATGCGTTGACATGAAGCCATGACCCTCGGATTGTCGACTTTCCAGGTGATCGTAGCATTTCACGCCACCCTCGGGCATCCACTCGGGGATCGCACGATCAACCACAAAAAAGGGGCCGTAGGCCCCTTTCGACATGCCATGAGACGTGACGATTACTCGCCCGGCTCGATGGCCTTCATGCTCAGACGGATGCGGCCTTGCTTGTCGACCTCCAGGACCTTCACCCGGACCTGATCGCCCTCGGAGAGCTTGTCGCTCACGCTCTGGACGCGCTCCTCGCAGATCTGGGAGATATGCACCAGACCGTCGCGTCCGGGCAGGATGGTGACGAAGGCGCCGAAATCCATCAGGCGTGCGACACGACCCTCGTAGATCTTACCGACCTCGACATCGGCCGTGATCAGACGGATCCGGCGCTTGGCCTCCTCGCCGGCGGCCTTCTCGACCGAGAAGATCTTGACCACGCCGTCGTCGTTGATGTCGATGGTGGCGCCGGTCTCTTCCGTGATGGCACGGATGACGGAGCCGCCCTTGCCGATAACATCGCGGATCTTCTCGGGATGGATCTTCAGCTCGATGATGCGCGGGGCATGCTCGGACATCTCGGTGCGGTGTGCGCCGATGACCTTGTTCATCTCGCCGAGGATGTGCAGCCGGCCGGCCTTCGCCTGATCGAGTGCCGTCTCCATGATCTCGGCGGTGATGCCCTCGATCTTGATGTCCATCTGCAGGGCGTTGATGCCCTCTGCCGTTCCGGCGACCTTGAAATCCATGTCGCCGAGATGATCCTCGTCGCCCATGATGTCGGTCAGCACGGCAAAGGCATCGCCTTCCTTGATCAGACCCATCGCCACGCCGGCAACCGGCGACTTCACCGGCACGCCCGCATCCATCAGCGACAGGCTGGTACCGCAGACACTGGCCATGGAGCTCGAGCCGTTGGACTCGGTGATCTCGGAGACTACGCGCACCGAATAGGGGAACTCTTCGATGCTCGGCATGACGGCGAGGACGCCGCGCTTGGCCAACCGGCCGTGGCCGACCTCGCGCCGCTTCGGCGAGCCCACAC
>JBGSKP010000455.1:0-1549 GCA_041741175.1 Thiocapsa sp.
GTCTCCGCGCGGCGGCAACCCGAGCACCCAGGGGCCAAGCCGATGGCCGTGTGCTCGACACCCCGGGGGGCGTGGGTGCGCATGGAGGGTGTGAACCGCTTGGTCTTTCCATTGCCAGCTCTTCCAAAAGACGGAGGTGCACCATGCAGTCAATCAGTCACTCAATGTGTTTCGCGTCTATCAAGCGGTTATTCGGGAGCGGGGTCTGGGCTGTTTGCGGCGCACTTGCCCTAGCCCTGGTCTTCATAGCACCGCGTCCTGCCTTGGCGGAGACTGCCCGGGATCTTGCGGCCCAGTATGGACGGGAGGCCATGGAGCAGGCGCTTCAGACGAAGCAGCGCTATGACCTCTATGGCATACACTTCGATGTCGACAAGGCGACCATCCAGCCCGACACGCTGTCGCTGCTCGACGATATTGAAGCCACGCTCATCCAGTTCCCGGATTGGCGCCTGAGGATCGTCGGCCATACCGATGCGACGGGCGATGCGGTCTATAACGAGACGCTCTCGCTCGAGCGAGCCAACGCCATCAAGGCGGCGTTGGTCGAAGGGGGAATCGACGCGACCCGACTCGACACGGCCGGTGCCGGCGAGAGTCAGCCAGTCGCCAGTAATGACACGGCCGAGGGCCAGGCGCTCAACCGCCGGGTGGAGCTCGTCAGGCTCGGCGCGGATGCGGCCAATGCCAAGCGGCTGGTCAAGGCCATGTCCGATTACCTGGCGGCCCAGCAGGCGATTTCATTCGACTACGACGCCACCCTCGAGGTCATCACCAAGGAGGACCAGAAGCTCGCCCTGGCGAGCTCGGGAACGATCGCACTGAACCGGCCGGACAAGGTGCATGCGAGGCGCGCCGGGGGCTTTGCCGATGTGGAGATGCTCTTTGACGGCGAAACGTTAACGGTACTTGGCAAGAACAAGAACCTCTACGCGCAGGTCGCCGTGCCCGGCACGGTCGATCACCTGATCGACGAGCTGAGGGTGAAATACGATCGGCCTCTCCCCGGGGCAGACATCCTCTTGTCGAACCTTTACGACGCGCTGATGGAGAACGTGATCGACGCCAAGGACCTGGGAAGCGGTGTGGTCGGCGGTGTCGAGTGCGATTCTCTGGCGTTTCGGAGCAACGAGGTCGACTGGCAGATCTGGATCGCGCAAGGGAATCATCCCTATCCCTGCCGCTATATCATTACCACCAAGGGCATGGCCGGCCAGCCTCAGTACAGTATCCAGATTCGCAACTGGAAGACCGGAGCCGAGGTCGCGCCGACCGATTTCGTCTTCACCAACCCGACCAACGCCGCGAAGGTCGACCTGACGAATCTTCAGGACTCAGCCGAGCTTCCGACGAATTTCATGACAGGAGGTGCACAATGACCCGATCGAAGCGGTTTAGCATCGTTCTGGCGGCCAGCATCGTTGTGATTGCTGGATCCGAAGTGGGAGATCGGCTTGCGATTCCCGGGATGCACAGTTTCATCCCGACCGCCGAAGCTGTGGTCGGGCGACCGCTCACGCCGGTCAGCGTAGCCGGGGTCTCACGGCGC
>JBGSKP010000456.1:0-2230 GCA_041741175.1 Thiocapsa sp.
CCCGACCTGCCCGGCAAGACCGAGAAGACGCTCATCGACCCGCACGCCGAGAGTTCACAAATGTAGTGACCAACTCTGCCGCGAAAATTCTCTAACTCATTAAAAATACGCGGCAGGCTGGGTGGGGGTGACAAAGATGGGTTAACACCTTCGTCGGTGCTCCCGGCGCGATTTAGGCGCGGATTAGGCGAACCGGGGCGCCGAAGAAGACCAAGACGGTCAGATCCTCCTCGACATCGAAAAAAGCATGATCGCAAGCGGCATGCACATACATGAGTGTGCCTTCGTGCACCGCATGCTCGCTATCGCCGACCCGCAATCGAGCCCGTCCGCCAAGCACCAGATACAGCTCGTCCTCCTCATGCGCCTTGGCCATATCGCCCGATCCGGCCGGGATGTGGTAGACCGAGCAACTGAGTGACGGGGTCCGCAAAAACTCCCTCATCGATAGCGTTCCGGGTTCCACCCGAGCCATCAGGTCCGCAAGCTGAAAGACCAACCAATTATTAACGTTATTCATCGCACGTCCATCTCATATCCAAGCGGTTTAATGTCCCGATGAGCATCCCGGCCCCGCGGCTCGGTCGACCCACCGACGGGGATGCGGCGGTGCCAGCCATGCGGGCATCGACCGACACACCCTTACCCTCGTCAGAATAACGGTAATGCGAAGGATTTGCATTACCTGGAATCAGGCCATACTATTGAGTTGTAGTCATCTGGTCTTCCATCGTGAGGCATCTCAACCATGAGTCACTCTATCCATCATGTCCCCGGCCGGCTACGCATCCGTTCGAGATCCTTCCGTTGTGACCCGCTCAGCGCAAAACGCGCCGAGGGCGAGCTGCAGGCGACCGAAGGGGTCCGCGAGGTCCGAGTAAACCCTCGCGCGGGCAGCATCACCGTTCACTACGAGCCCGAGCGCCTGACCCAGGCACGGATCCTGGAGCGACTCGAGCAGGCAGGCTGTCTCGGGGCATCGATACGTGCCGACCAAGGCGAGACACGTGTGCATGAGGTATTCGGCAAGGCGCTGGTCGGGGCCGTCATGCAGAAAGCCGTCGAACGCTCCGCCTTACGACTCGTCAGCGTACTTCTTTAAGCCGCGTCCCGAATCCCGACTGGTCAGTCGTGACTCTCTAAGAGAATCGGCTCCATTTTCCTGACGGATTCAACCACAACGTCTTGCGGTGCGAAGAAGGAGTTGGGATGGTTTGAGACTCGCCGAATGAGCCAAAACACACGCGTCAGGTTGAAGGGTAGCCCCGCACTGAGCGCTGCGGCGCTCGAAGAGCTGATGGAGGACTACCTCGACGCCGCACTCTCCTCGCGCCGCGATGCCTCCCAACCGGCCCACGACCTCGCCGCTTTCGAGCGCGCCCGGCAGCAATTCGTGCTGCATTGGGGCGCGGTCATCGCAAAAGACAATGCGGAGCTGGCCTATCAGTTCACCGCCTTCGCCCCGCAGGCGATGCGCCTGATGGGGCTGGAAGCGGTCGAGTCCTGGCTGCTCTATGCCATGGATCTCTATGATAAAAAGGGTCAGATCCCCGCGATTCGCGCGTTTCAGCAGGTGGCGGACTTCGCCGCCAACATGCAGGAGCGCCTGGCCGGAATGGCGCTGGAAGACTGTTCCGCGGTGCTCGAGCGCTTTGTCTGTGGGCTGAACGGGCGCCCGCTCAAGATCGCCCCGGCCGACGTGCCCTACACCGACACCGAGAGCGTCTTTCTGCCGCCGGTTCTGGGTCGTCTGCCGGATAAAGAGGCGAACTTTCGTCTGTACAAGGCGATGGCTGTCCACCAATGGGCGCAAAACTGGTACGGCACCTGGCGCGCCGGTCTTCTTTTACAGGCCCTCGATACCGGCCGGATCGCGCCGCGCGATCTGACGCTCTTTCACGTCCTGGAGACCTTCCGGCTCGACGCCTGTATCGCGCGTGACTATCCGGGTCTGCGTCGCGACATGACGGCCTTGCGTCTGGAACTCGACGGCGAGGACAGCGGCTGGCGCAGTGCGGTCGACCGATTAACCGAGCCGGGCAGCGACGTGCATGAAACCCTTGGCTTGGTCGAGGCATTACGCGGCCGTACGCCACGTCCCTGCTGCTACCGGGGCGAGCTGCAACCCGATGCGGTGCGCGCCCGGCTCGCGATCCGCAGCTCGCTGGAGCAGGACCGCTTCCGCATCGCCCTGGCGAAGATGGTGGAGGATCAGGACGGCACGCCGCCC
>JBGSKP010000457.1:0-7908 GCA_041741175.1 Thiocapsa sp.
GGGAGACCATGCGCGCCGAGTTGACCTGGTTCGCCAGCATGGATTCGGGGATATCGAACTCTCGCATGGCCTGAGGCGGGATGGCTCCTCCGCAGGGCTTGATACGCCCGGCGCGATCGAGCAGCAGGACGCGCCGGCCGCGTTTGGCAAGATCGGTGGCGGCGGTTGCGCCGGCGGGTCCACCGCCAATCACTACAACGTCGAACGTTTCAAGGGTTGTCATGGCATGCTGGCCCTGTGGTTGGCGTCACCGAATCCGCATCGTCCCTCGCGGGTGACGAAGCCTTTCCGGTTGAAATCTGTGCCGGCTGAGATTTTGGCCGGTTGAATCCTGTTCTGGATACATCCTCCTCAGGATGGATCTGGCGAGCCCCGCACCGAAGCAGATCACACAAGGATGCCGCGCACGGCGAAAGCACTGATCATCATCCCGGTCACGTAGACGCTGACGCCGAACCCGCTGAACCAGGTGGCCCGCTCACGCGGACTTTGCAGGAACCGAATCATCAGCAGCAGTTGAACCAGGAGGACGACACCCACTGCGATACCATGGGTCGGCTTATCCCACGCGAAGAGCAGCGCGATGACGATGGCTTGTGGAACGGCCATGACGATGCTGGCCAAACGCGCTGCCGCGTCAACGCCCAGTTGAACTGGTAGGGAGCGCACATTCATCTGCTTGTCGCCCTCAATCGCCTTGAAGTCGTTCAGGGTCATGATGCCGTGCGCGCCGATGCTGTAGAGGACCGCGAGCAGCAGGATTCGCCAGTCCGGCATGGCGCCGCCGATCATGACCGCCGCACCGGTGATCCAGGCCAGCCCCTCGTAGGAGAACCCCACGGCCAGGTTACCCCACCAGCCGTTGCCTTTGAGACGTAACGGCGGCGCGCTATAGGCCCACGCGAGCGCCATACCGAGCAGCGCAGCGCCGAACACCCAGGGACCGAGCACCCAGGCCAGCAGCAGCGAGACGCTGGTCCAGATCAGGGACAGATACAGTCCCCAGCGACCGGGGATACGCCCCGAGGGGATCGGGCGATTCGGCTCGTTGATGGCGTCGACGTGTCGATCATACCAATCATTCACCACCTGGCTCGTGCCGCACATCAGGGGGCCGGCCAGCAGGACGCCAGCGGCCAGCAGCCACCACTGCTCCAGCACAGGTGCGCCGGATGACACTACCCCGCAGGCGAAGGCCCACATCGGCGGAAACCAGGTGATCGGATGCGATACTTCCAGGATCGCAGGCATGGACGGACGTGCGGACGATGCCGCGGGTAACGCGCTTGGATTCATGCCGCTCACTTGTGGTCTGGCGCCGATGGCTCGGAGGCTTGGTCGGAGATTCCGTATCGGTCGATTTTGACGTATAGGCTTTGGCGGCTCAACCCCAGAAGCTCCGCGGCCGAGGCGCGGTTGTCCCCGGTCAGCTTCAGGGCGGCCTCGATGCAGAGTCGCTCGATGGTATCGGTCGACTCACGCACGAGCTCTTTGAGCGGAACGCGGCCGACGCGATCGGTGAGCTGGTCGAGCCAGCGTGGCTGCTCGGGGCTGGTCGGCTGCTCGGCGTTGAGCCGGCGGCCGACGTCGCGAATAAAGAAGCCGAAGTAAGGCCGTTCGCCGTTGCGCACCGCCGCGGCCGAGATTTCCACATCCGTCGTTGAGCCGTACTCCCCGCGCAGGGTGGTTGCGAACAGGCGCACCGTATCGTGCTGGCGCAGGTTGGCCATCAGGACGTTGAGATCGACGCCGGGACGACCGAGCCAGCGGTCGAGCGATTCGCCTCTGGCTTGTTGCTCGGCCGCGATTTCGGTCAGGGCTAAAAATGTGTTGTTCGCACTCAAAACCCGTCCATCGGCGTCCGTAATGACGACGCAGTCCGGGGCGTTTTCCAGCACGCGCAGATAACGCGCCCGATTCTCCGGTTGGGCCGCGGCGCTCTCGGCGGCCATCGGCGAGAGCCGAACCAGCAGGAAGGAAAGATTCTCTTGACGCAGCAGCGAGGCCGACACCAGGAACTCCTGCATGCCGTCGGCGAGCTTGGCGCGCACGTCGTCGGCCCGACCGGCGGCGCGTACGCCCGCCAGCAGGCCGTTGATCGACTGTGTTCCCTCGGTGTCGAACCCTTCGGGAAAGGGGCGACCGATGACCCGGGTCGGCGACTCGCCAAGCAGTTGGCCGGCGGCCGGATTGGCCTCAACCACCCGTTGGGTCGGCGCATCGATAATGAGAATGGCCTCCGAGACCATGCGAAACAGCAATCGATAGCGGGTCTCGACCTGGCGAAACCGCCAATAATCGCGTTCCAACGCCTGCTGGGCGTCGACAAGCTGTTGCTGCAGTGCGGCCATGCCCTGGAGGTTGCGCCCCAACGCGATCACGTTTGCCCCGAGGCGCATGGCCCGATACTGCATGGGGATGTCGACGCCGCGCATGGAGGGGTGGCTGACCTGGCGCCAGCGGGTGACGCAGCGATCACTTGCTTCGGTGAGTAACGCCTCGAGATTGGCTCGGCTTTCGGGCAGAACTGTGGTCAGCCAGGGCTGCCCGACCCAATTGCTGGTGAGTTCGCTCGTGAGGTCTTCGCTCCCGTAGGCAATGTCGCAAACGATCCCCGCGTGGTCGACGACGACGGCGATATCGGTCGCGCCTTCGACGAGTGCCGCGGCCGTTTCGGCATCGAGGGCACCAAACGTTTCCTTCGGGGCTCTGAACGGACTCACGACGACCAAACCCTCCACTGGCTCGGGGCGCGCCCGATCGACCCGCTTTCGGGGCCGTCAGCGGCTGGCTCGCCGGAACGATCCTGGCGGGTGCGCATGCCCCGCGGCAGCCGCCACCGTCGCGCGGCTTGGCCACTGACGGCTCGCTCGATGTCGTTTCCGGCTAGCGCCGGTCCTTTCAACATACCGATGATCACAAGAGAAGGTTTGTGCCGCTCGGGGCTGAAAGTCGCCAACGAAAGCCATACCGAGGCGCTGGATGCGTGGTGCCCCGTCGACCCTTTCGGGTCGCGTGGGCCCCGCCGTTGTGCGAAGTCCGCAGCGGAGGAAAGTAGCCGCAGGCGGCATCTGCTCGTCGCAGGATGCTGCTGCCAGGGCAATGCGGAAAGACCAATCCACCACTGTCGGGCTCGCAACCCTATTGTGGTCTCTGGGGCGGGGTTGTCAAGTCAGGTTTACGTAAAGTTTGGTTGACGCATCCCCGAAAGCAGACTAGATTCGTCATATGTCGTTCAGCAGGCGGCGGATCATAACGCAGATCGTTCACCGATGAGTCATCCTCGAATGCAACCGCAGCCACGCAGACCCCTCTACACTCCCGAGGAGCGGAAGCGCCGCGATGAATCCCCCTGGACCCTGGTGCAGGGTATCCTTGCGCCCGTGCAGTTCCTTGTGTTTCTGATCAGTGTCTATCTGGTACTGCGTTATCTGGCGACGGGTGAGGGTGAGTTGGCTGCGACGGTCTCGATCGTCGTGAAGACGCTGGTGCTCTACACGATTATGATTACGGGTGCGATCTGGGAGCGCGTCGTCTTCGGACGCTACCTGTTTGCACCGGCTTTCTTCTGGGAGGACGTCTTCAGTATGTTGGTGTTGACCCTGCACACGGCTTACCTGGTTGCCCTGGCGACGGGCGCGCTCGACACGCAGGGTCTCATGTGGCTGGCACTGGCAGCCTACGCCACCTATGTCATCAACGCCGCCCAGTTTCTGATCAAGCTGCGCGCCGCCCGACTCGATCAGGCGCGCGATCAGGCCCCCGATCAGACAAAGCGCCGCGACACCCTTGCCGAGACCGCCGAATGAGTGCACCCATGATCGCCGATCGTGCCCCCGCCACCGGCGACGCACTCCCGGTCGTCGTGCGCGAGCGCGGCCAACGGCAGGTCTTCTGTGGTCTGGCCGGGATCGTCTGGCTGCACCGCAAGATCCAGGACGCCTTCTTCCTGGTCGTCGGCTCGCGCACCTGTGCGCATCTGCTGCAATCCGCAGCCGGCGTCATGATCTTCGCCGAGCCGCGCTTTGCCACCGCGATCCTGCACGAGCGCGACCTCGCGGGTCTGGCCGACTGCAACGCCGAGCTGGATCGGGTGGTCGCCGAGGTCCTGGAGCGGCGCCCCGACATCGGCACCCTGTTCGGGGTCGGCTCCTGCCCGTCGGAGGTCATCAAGCTCGACCTGGCGAAGGCCGCCGAGCGTCTGTCCGGCATCTATCGCGGTCGGGTGCGGATCCTCGACTACTCGGCGAGCGGTCTGGAGACCACCTTCACGCAAGGCGAGGACGCCTGTCTGAAGGCGCTGGTGCCCGAGTTGCCGCAGCTGCCGAGCGGCGAGCGCTCGCTCCTGATCCTCGGGACCTTGCCCGACGTGGTCGAAGATCAATTCGCCCGGCTGTTTGTCGAGCTGGGGATCGGTCCGGTGCACTTCCTGCCGCCGCGCCGGACCACCGCGTTTCCTCCCCTGGGCAGCGGCACCAAGGTCCTGCTGGCCCAGCCCTTTTTAGGGGAGACGGCGCGGGCCTGTCAGGCGCGGGGGGCTAGCCTGCTGTCCGCGCCCTATCCCTTCGGCGTCGAAGGCACACTCGGTTGGCTGCGTGCGGCGACCGAGGCGTTCGGCGTGGCGGGCGAGGTACTCGATGTCGTGACGGCGCCGGCGGTTGCGCGGGCCCAACGCGGGCTCGCGCATCATCGCGCGTCCCTCGAAGGCAAGCGCATCAGCTTTCTCCCGGATTCGCAGCTTGAGATCCCGCTCGCGCGCTTCCTGCAACGCGAATGTGGCATGGAGCTGGTGGAAGTCGGCACGCCGTTTCTCGATCGCCAGCTGATGGCCGATGAGATGCGTCTCCTGCCCGAAGGTGTGCGTCTCACCGAGGGTCAGGATCTAGAACGTCAGCTCGATCGCCTGCGCGAGGATCGCCCCGACCTGACAGTCTGTGGTCTGGGTTTGGCCAACCCGCTGGAGGCCGAGGGTCTGCGGACCAAGTGGTCCATCGAGCTAGTGTTCACGCCGGTTCATGGCTTTGATCAAGCCGCCGATCTTGCCGAGCTCTTCGCGCGGCCGCTGCGGCGTGCTGCCTTGTTGCGGGTCTGACGCCATGCAGCTCACACTTTGGTCATACGAAGGACCCCCGCACATCGGCGCGATGCGGATCGTCGCCTCCATGGAAGGCGTGCATCTGGTGCTGCACGCACCCCAAGGCGACACCTACGCCGATCTGCTTTTCACCATGATCGAGCGGCGCGCGACGCGCCCGCCCGTGACCTACACCAGCTTCCAGGCGCGCGAGCTGGGCGGCGATACCGCGGAGCTGGTGAAAACCAGCGTCGGCGATGCCTTCGAGCGCTTCAAACCGCGCGTCCTCCTGGTGGGCGAGGCCTGCACGGCCGAGCTGATCCAGGACCAGCCCGGCGCGCTGGCCCGCGGGATGGGCCTGCCGGTTCCGGTTCTGTCGCTTGAGCTGCCGGCCTATGCCCGCAAGGAATGCTGGGGCGCCAACGAGACCTTCTATCAACTGGTCCGCGGTCTGCTCAAGCCCCGCGTCCCGGAAGCCGGACGTCACCCCGAGCCCAGACCGGCCGATCGGCGCCCGCGTGCGAATCTGCTCGGCCCGACGGCGCTGGGTTTTCGCTGCCGCGACGACGTGGAAGAGGTCACCCGACTGCTCGCGTCGGTCGGCGTGGATGTCCATGTGGTCGCGCCCTTGGGCGCCACCCCGGAAGACCTGCTCCGCATCCCGGAGGCGGATCTCAACGTCTGTCTCTATCCCGAGACGGCCGATCAGACCTGTCTTTGGCTGGAGCGGATGTTCGGCCAGCCGACGGTGAAGACGGTGCCGATCGGCATCGGCGCAACCCGTGATTTTCTCGACGAGGTCGGGCGCATCGCGGGGATCGACGTGGATGATGCCAAGGCGCCGATTTCGTCTAGAATGCCCTGGTACTCGCGGTCGGTGGATTCGACCTACCTGACCGGCAAGCGTGTCTTCATCTTCGCCGATGCAACCCATGCGGTCGCCGCGGCCCGGATGTGCGCCGAAGAGTTGGGCTTTACGGTCGTCGGCATCGGGACCTATGCCCGCGAGTTTGCCCGCGACGTACGGGAATGCGCGAAACGCTACGGGGTCGAGCCGCTGATCACGGACGACTATCTCGAGGTCGAGAAACGGGCGGCGGAGCTTCAGCCCGAGTTGATGTTGGGCACTCAGATGGAGCGCCACATCGCCAAGCGGTTGGGTATCCCCTGCGCGGTCATCTCGGCTCCCGTGCATGTCCAGGATTTTCCGGCGCGGTATGCGCCGCAGATGGGTTTCGAAGGTGCGAACGTGATCTTCGACACCTGGGTCCACCCTTTGATGATGGGGCTCGAAGAGCATCTCATCACCATGTTCCGGGAGGACTTCGAGTTTCACGATGCGGCGACGGCGTCGCATCTCGGATCGCGGGTCGGCACGAGCCGGCCGGCCGGATCCGGGTCGGCCGAGTCAGGGTCGCCCGGGTCCGAGTCGCAGGCAGCGGCGGATTCGCCGATGCAGGCCGATGCTTCCACCATCACTTGGGCAGCGGAAGCCGAGCAGGAGCTGAAAAAGATCCCGTTCTTCGTGCGCGGCAAAGCGCGTCGGAATACCGAGCGCTTCGCGGCGGAACAGGGCATCCAGACCATCACTGTGGAGACGCTCTACGATGCCAAAGCGCACTTCGGCCGCTGACAAGCGCGCCACGACCACGGACATCACCCCCGTCCGTGTGGTCATTGTGAATCTCGACGGGCACCTCGCCGGCACGACCGAGCGGGCGCGTCCGTCCTTGCAGCGCGAGCTGCCCGGCCTGCAGCTGACGCTGCACGCCGCGACCGAATGGGCCGATTCCCCGGAGATGCTCGAGCGTTGTCGCGAGGACATCGCGCGCGGCGACATCATCATGATCACCATGCTGGTCATGGAAGAGCACTTCAAACCCATCCTGCCCGCGCTGGCGGCCCGCCGCGACGATTGCGACGCCATGATCGTCTGCATGTCGGCCGGCGAGCTGATGAAGATGACGCGGCTCGGCGGCTTCAAGATGGACGGATCCCCGGGCGGCCCGATGGCGCTGCTCAAGCGTCTGCGCGGCGGCAAGGAGAAGAAGCAGAGCGCGGGCGCCCAGCAGATGTCGATGCTGCGACGCATCCCCAAGCTGCTGCGCTTCATTCCGGGCACCGCTCAGGACGTGCGCGCCTACTTCTTGACGCTCCAGTATTGGCTGGCCGGCTCGGACGAGAATCTGGGCAACATGATCCGGTTCCTGGTCGATCGCTATGCGGACGGTCCGAGACGCCATCTGCGCGGGACCATCAAGGCCGCGCCGCCGGTCGAGTATCCGGACGTCGGTCTCTATCATCCGAAGATGAAGGGCCGTATCTCCGATCAGCTTACGAGCTTGCCGCCCGTCAACGGCCGTCCCGGCGGTCGCGTCGGTCTGCTGCTGATGCGCTCCTACGTGCTGGCCGGCAACGCCGCTCACTACAACGGCGTGATCGAGGCGCTGGAGTCGCGCGGTCTGCAGGTCATTCCGGCCTTCGCGAGCGGTCTGGATGCGCGCCCGGCGATCGAGCGGTTCTTCCTGAAGGACGGCAAGGCGACGGTGGATGCCGTCATCTCGCTCACCGGCTTCTCGCTGGTCGGCGGACCGGCCTACAACGACTCCAAGGCGGCCGAAGAGATCCTGACCAAGCTGGACGTGCCCTATCTGTCCACCCTGGCGGTCGAGTTCCAGCATGTGGATCAATGGGAGGCGTCGAGCCAGGGTCTACTCGCGGTCGAGGCGACCATGATGGTGGCCATCCCAGAGCTGGACGGTGCGACCGGCTCCATGGTCTATGGTGGGCGCAGCGGCGGCGGCTCAAGCGACGGCGCGCGCGACATGCAGTCG
>JBGSKP010000458.1:0-7399 GCA_041741175.1 Thiocapsa sp.
GCCGTAGTTCTTGGCGGACAGACCCAGCTTCGGCTTGATGGTGCAGCCGAGCATCGGGCGGCCGTACTTGTTCATGATGTCGCGCTCGACCTGGATGCCGTGCGGCGGGCCGTTGCAGGTCATCACATAGGCGATCGGGAAGCGCACGTCTTCCAGGCGCAGCGCACGCACGGCCTTGAAGCCGAAGACGTTGCCGACCAGCGAGGTAAAGACGTTGACGACCGAGCCTTCTTCGAAGAGGTCGATCGGATAGGCGATGAAGGCGTAGAAGGCCTCGTCGTTGCCCGGGACGTCTTCGATCGCGTAGGCGCGGCCCTTGTAATGGTCCATGTCGGTGAGGAGGTCGGTCCAAACCGTGGTCCAGGTGCCGGTGGACGACTCGGCGGCGACGGCGGCAGCGGCCTCTTCACGCGGAACGCCCGCCTGCGGGGTGATCTTGAAGCAGGCGAGGAGATCGGTCGCCGACGGGGTGTAATCCGGCATCCAGTATGTTTCGCGATACTCTTTGACGCCCGCGCTGTAGGTCTTTGCCATGTTCGCTTGTCCTCAGGAATAGTGAAGGAATTCGCCGGTCCAGGTCGGTGCTGGTCGGCAGTTCCGCTTGTTGCGCTGTGCGCTTGGAACCTGAGGCGGCAGTATAGGCAAAAGCCTTATAATTACTAGTTAATATTGCTTATAGTCGACATAAGCATAGACTTATGTCTATGGTTTGGCCGCCAGCCGCCAGCCGCCAGCCGCCAGCAGGTGACGACGGCTGACGCCTGAGATGTGGGCTCAACAAGGCGAGTCGCTAAAGGCTAACGGCCACAGGCTAAAAGGCTCGGGCATAAGGCAAGGGGCAGGCGGCTCAACACTTAAGAGGAGCAAGGCTGATGCATGTATCACTTCGACAGCTCCGTGTCTTCGATGCAGTCGCGCGTCATCTCAGCTACACCCGTGCTGCCGAAGAGCTGCATTTGAGCCAGCCCGCCGTATCGATGCAGGTCCGACAGCTCGAAGACGAGGCCGGGCTCCCGTTATTCGAGCGTCTGGGCAATCGCATCCTCTTGACCGAGGCCGGTCGCGAGGTCTTCGACTATGGTCGCACCGTCAATCAGGCGTTGCAGGAGATGCAGGAGGTTCTCCAATCCCTGAAGGGCGTGAGTCGCGGACGGCTCCACCTGGCGGTGGCGAGCACCGTGAACTATTTTGCGCCGCGCCTCCTGGCGATCTTCCAAAAGCGGTATCCGGGGATCCGTCTTGAGCTGGATGTGACCAATCGCGAGCAATTGGTGCGGATGCTCTACGACAACACCGTTGATCTGGTGCTCATGGGCGTGCCCCCGTCCGACGTGGACGTCGAGTCCGAGTCCTTCATGGAAAATCCGCTGGTGGTGATCGCACCGCCCGATCATCCGCTCGTCGGTGAGCGGGCGATTGCACCGGATCGACTGGCCGACGAGATCTTCGTGGTCCGGGAGCCGGGCTCTGGGACGCGCCAGACGATGGAGCGTTTTTTCAGCGACCGCGGTTTGAACATCCGCTACGGGATGCAGATGACCCGCAACGAGGCGGTGAAACAGGCGGTTCGCTCCGGGCTCGGTCTGAGCGTGGTGTCGCTGCATACGATTGAGCTGGAGCTGGAAACGGGCCGTCTGGTGACCCTCGACGTTCAGGGATTTCCGGATCGGCGCCAGTGGTATCTGGTCTATCGGCGGGGTAAGCGGTTGTCGCCGGCGGCCAACGCCTTTCGGGAGTTTGTTCTGTCGGAAGCCGCGCTGATTGCCCCGCCGGTCTTTTTCTCCGATGAGGTGGCCGATTAGGCGATTGACGCATGAACGTGAAGGTTGTCTTCCGAAACAAGATACCTGCTGTGTCCGACTGCACCTGGAAGATCGTCAGCCTCGCCAAAACAACTACATGTTGTGGCTTGTGATCATATCTGGATACCACGGAATCGCTCTTAGCGAAAATTGTTCTTGACTGAACAGCTTCCTGGCCTTAGCCTTTTTCATAGTCGTGATCGAAACGGAGATACTCGCCACTCACTGAGCTACCCCGGTAGCTTGAGGAAGGGTCAACCTTTCCAACCTCTGGCCGGCAGTCCGCTGGGGCTTGGTTCCATGCCCCTCGGTGTCCGTCGCGTTTAGGCGCGGCGGCGAAGCCGCGCCTAAAGTGCAATTCGGGTAACAAACTGTCGTGCTCCGTCCTCTGTTGGGGCGACGGTCACAGCAATCATGCTGTTGACTGCAACAGAGGAAATTTTCCTTATGGGGAACGAACACGACGAACGACAGGGGCGGCCTACTGCCGGTGAGCGCACGAGTTGGCTACGCTGGCTCTGCAATCCGGTAACTCTCAGGCTTCTGATCAAGCTCGGCATGGTTCTTGTTTTTCTCGTAAGAGCTGTCGTCGAGTTGCTGAAGCTTCTGAAATGTTAAGCCGCCAGCCCGAATATGTACCTTGCGTATGCCCAGCATCTCATCAATTCCAAAGTGAACAATGATTAACCGAGCCCTTCGAACCATGCGTCTTTTTCACGATATGACGCAAAAGGAACTCGCCGATCGACTAGACGTATCGAAATCGCATTTGTCGGAGATCGAGTCAGGCAAGAAGACGCCTACGCTTGCGTTGCTTAAGCGCTATTCCGAAGTGTTTGATGTGCCAACCTCATCTATTATTTTTTTCTCGGAGAGTCTGGATGGCGAAGATCCGAGAGTTGACAAGGCAAGAGTGATGGTTTCATCCAAGATCCTTGCACTTCTGGAGTTTATCGCCGAGCGATCGGGACGAGCTCATGTCGATGGCTAAGCCGGTCGTGTCGTATGCGCACACGCAGTCGCCCTTCTACCGCTTGGCATCGAAACGCCGGTTAGCAGAGCTGCTCGGGCTTGATGCTGCCGGCCTTCGGAGAATCGCAAAGTATTGTCAAGAATCTGGCTACAACGAATGGGATCACCAATCTGAGAACGGTAAAGCGAGACGTATAGAGTCACCGAAACCGGAGCTTTCCAGAGTTCAGAAGCGTGTCGCCAAGCTGCTGTCCCGAATTACACCGCCGGATTTTCTCTACTGCCCGGTCAAAGGGAAATCGTACGTAAAGAACGCCCTGATCCACGAGACTGGGGCAGAGTTGATCTGCCTCGACGTGAAGTCCTACTTCGCATCGACGCCGTCGCGACGGGTGTTTTGGTTTTTCCAGCGCATCATGGAGAGTTCAGAGGACGTTGCCAGCATTCTCGCGGTGCTCTCGACCTATCAAGGGCACCTTCCGACCGGGAGTCCGACGAGCCCAATCCTCTCGTTCTATGCTCACTGTGACATGTGGGCAGCGATCGCAAGCCTTGCGCTGGAATACGATTGTCGGCTGAGTGTGTACATGGACGACATCACGATTTCTGGTCCGCGTGTGCCGGAGCGGCTGGTATGGGAGGTCAAGCAAGCCGTCTTCAGGAACGGCCTCCTATACCACAAGGCCAAGCGCTTCCAGCAGGGGCGGGCACGGGAAGTCACCGGTGTAATACTCGGCCCTGACGGACCGAAGCTGCCTCATCGGCACTACGAGAAGCTAGGTCGCCTCAGAGGCGAAATCGCGATTTGCACCTCTGCGCAGGAAAGGGAACTGCTTGCGCGGAAGATACAAGGGCTCCAGGCACAGGCGAAGCAAGTGACAACTCGACTACCAAGAGCCGCTGCGTAGGCTAGGTCAACCCAAGGGCCATGATGGCCGCTTTGGTGGGGCTGTCATAGAACTGCCATTGGATCGCGGTCAGAATGGCGTCCGGCACGTCGGCGACATCGCGCTTGTTCTCGCTGGGGATCAGGATGCGCTTGGCGCCGGCTTCGACTGCGAGCTGCATGCGTTCGGGTAGGGAGGAGGCTTTGAGGAGCATGCCCTGCACGCTCATCTCGCCGAGGATGACGGTTTGATCCTGCACGGGCCGGGCGAGGATTGAGGAGACGAGGGAGACGAAGAAGGCAACCGCGGTCTCGGAGCCCTCCTTTGCTTGATTTAGGTTGATGGCCTGGATGCTGAAGTCGTAGCCCTTCAGGTCGTGGCTGATGCCAAGGTTGCCGAGGTTGGCTTTCAGGTAGGCGTCCGCGGTCTTGATGGCCTCCTTCATCTTGGCCGACAGGTTGCCGAGCGGGATGATGCGTCCGGAGCCTCGGTTCATCTGGGATTGGATCAGGAACAGTGCCAGCCGATGATCAGCAGCGTCGGTGCCGATGGTGTAGACGCTGCCGGCGGGCAGACCACCCTCCGCGATCAGCGCGCCGCCACCGGACTCCGGCACCGGGACGAAGGTCTCCTGGCCGGTTTCGCGGTCGATATACGAGAAGCTTGTGTCCCAGTACTCCAAGCCACCCATCTTCTTGAGCTGCTCTTTGACGCGCCGGCGCATCTCCATCGCATAGGCGAGGTATTCCTCGGCCTCTTCCCGCGTGACCTCGCCGTCCGGGTGCAGCAGCTTGATCAGCCCCGAGACTGTCTTGCGCACCGCCTTCTGGTCGCGGCCGCCTAGGTGGCTGCCAAAGGCAAAGTCCCGATCGGCATAGTCCGCGAAGCTCTGCTTGCGAAGTTGCCGAAAGACCTCGGCTAGGTAGTCCGTCACCAGTCCAAAGTGGCTGGTATAGGCGTCGTCAGAGGTCTTTTGGAACTCCCATCCCGGGATGTAGGCATGGATGCGGTCGTAGAAGGCCGTGTCCATCTCGTCGGGCATCGGATAGAACAGATTGGACGTCCGGACGATGGTCTCGATGTCGCCGTCGATGTTGCCGACGAACACGATGGAGCCCTCCGCGTTGATCATATCGCGCCCGCGGCTGAAGGCGCCGTCTTCCATGTAGCCCTTCATGATGTTGAGGCCGCTCTTGTCGCTGAAGCGAATCCCGGCCGCCTCGTCGAATGCGACCACGTCCCACAGACACACCAAGCCGCGCTGGCCGGTGGACAAGTTCACGAACATCTGCGCCGTCGTGGTCTGGCCGCCGGAGACCAGGTGGCAGTAGGGGCTCATCTGTTGGTAGACGAAGCTTTTGCCCGTCCCGCGCGGACCCAGCTCGACGGAATTGAAGTTCTTCTCGACGAAGGGGATCAGACGCAGCATGTAGTGCAGCTTGCGCCGCTGGGTGTAGTACGGGTGATTCGGCTCATAACCCATGGAGCGCATGAGCAGGTCGAGCCACTGATCTCGCGTGAAGCGGCGCCGCGCCTCGATAAAGCTGTCAATGTTTCGATTGGAGAGCTGGATCGGCCGGATGGCATCGACGAAGAAGGGCCGGTTCTGGCCCTTGAAGATGAAGGCGTCGTCGTAGCGCAGCGTGACCTCGGCCCAGATACCGCCGAGCAGTAGCCGATCGTGGGCGCGCACATCGGCATCGTCGACGTTCAGATAGTCCAGGTTCAGGTTGGAGAGCCGGCCCCAGTATTTGTCATGGGTCTCCACCAGCTTGACGTCGAGCTTATCGATGACCTCGTAGGTCGTCTGCTGCTTGATGGCGGACTTGACCGCCTCGCGCTCGTCCGGCTTCACGTATTTGCTGGACAGGGTCTCGCGGACGAACTCCAGGCCCTCGTTGATCGTCTCCTCGTCGGTCGACGCGCAGTACTTGCCAAGCAGGAACTCGATGACGAACGCCGGCACGCCGAACGAGGAGCGCATCCGGCGCAACAGATCCTTGCGCACTACCAGCCCCGGAAAGGCCTCGGTGGCAAGGTGGTCAAGATCGTCGAGGGTGATGGGGCCATCGTTCATCTGGGTTCTCGTCACATGTCTCTGCCGACCGTCAGCTTGATGCCGCCCGGCGGAAACTGCTCGCCGGTATCGAGGTCGCGGATGTCCAGCTCCAGCAGCTCGCCCTTCGCGAAGCTCTGCGCCGAGTGGAAGAACAAGTTCACCGGCTGCTCAGCTTTGGCGGCGTCGAGCTGGACCTGTTTTGGTGCCGGCGTCGCCAGCACGCTCGTGCCGCCGGCGCCCGATCGCCGCACGTCGAGCTCAAGGGTCCGGCCCTTCGGTGTGAAGAGCGACATTTGGCCCGACTGCCCTCCGGTCTCCAGGGTCGGCCGCAGACTCACCTTGACCGCTGTGCGCATCAGCTCGTAGGTCGGCAGGACAACCTCGACACCGATCCGCTTCTCCTGCGGCGCCGCAGCTTTGGACCTCAGATGCGGAATCACCAGCTCCTGCAATGCCGCGCCGCCGTGCGAGAAAGACTTCTCCAGCTTGAAGAAGGACAATCCAGGCGGCACCGCGATGCGTACTTCGGCGTCCCAGCGGGTCGGGAAGCTGGTCAGCGGCAGGTCCGCATGGGCGGGGACCACTGCGTAGCGTTCCTTCAGTACATGGCACCAGTCCTTGTCGCAGGGCACTTGCTCCGGCAAGCGGTTCTCGTCCAACAGCACGAAGCCATGGTCCGTGACCACGTGCACGTCCGGATAGCCGAAGCGGTGCAGCTGACGGACCAGGCGCGCGAGCCGCTGCACCTCCAGGTGAAGGTGGCGGATGAGGGTGCTGCCCTGGCCGTGGCCGATGTCGTCGATCTCATCGTGGCCGAACACCACCAGCAGCTCGCCGAGGTCGTTCACATCGGAGAGCGCTTCGACGTCGTCGATGTCACGGCAGTCAGCACCAAACGCCGCGAGCAAGGCCAGGCGCTTGGCGCGGGCAGCGCAATCCTGTCCGTCGACCAGTGGACGCAGTGTGTTGCCGCTGGTACTTAGCGACAGCTTTGCAGAACCCAGCGGCAGCAGGGCGGTCATGCCCATGGCGGTAACGGTGGGGAGCTCCGCGCACATCGGCTGGATACTCACCTCCAGGCCGGGCAGGGCATCTCCCAGCGCTATCGCGCAGTCGTAGCGCAGCGCATCGACGATGATCACGGCACGCCGTCCCTTTGCGCCCCAAAGACTACTCGCCAGCTTCTCGCCGGCATCCGGCAGCCCGTCGATCCGCGCGGTCGCTTGCCGAGCGAAGCGCTCGAAAAAGCATCCGTTCAGCGCGAGGGCGTAGTCCGCGTAGTGGCGGTCGGCGATGGCGTTGATGACGGGTAGTCCGAACTCATCAGCCTCGCGCCGCACGGCCATGTGTGCCTGCTCGATCCGGCCTGCGTTCGCGACATAGAGCTCCACCATGTCTCGGACGCGTGGGTCTTGGCCGTGTCGGCAGACCTGCGCCTGCACTGCTTTGCAGGCCTCCAGCAAGTTGGCGAGTCGCAGCAACAGGCTCCAGGCACCCACCGGCGCGTCACTGGCGCGGCTGAACTCCGCCTCGCGCTTGATCGCATCGTGGTGCGTGGCAAAAAAGGCTTCGGTGCTGGAGGCCTTCGCCGCAGCGGCCTCCAGTGCCTTCAGCGTGCGCTGCCAGCGCAACCGCACCAAGTGCGGAAAGGCAAAGGCCTGGCCATCGCGGTCCGCGGC
>JBGSKP010000459.1:0-23731 GCA_041741175.1 Thiocapsa sp.
CATCCAATCGGCGTTCATCACACTCTCCCGAGATTGAATGTACGAAGGTCCGCAGTAATTCGACCATACAATCTAGTCAATGTTCCTCACGTGTATTAGGGAGATCTTCACTTATTCCAATTAGATGAAATCACTATAACACGCTTCACATAACGACGAATGAAGGGCAAAAAGAGTTTTATGGGGAACTGGAAGTCAATGTAAAGTCCTATCTGAATGAAATTAACGTCCCGACTTCTCTATACGATAAGATGATCCGGATCCCGCCAGGAAGGGTGCACTATCTTTCCAACGAAGAACTAGCAGACTATAATTTCCTCGGATTCGATCCATTTCATGAAGAAGCATACACTGCGAAAGAAGCTCTGGAACTCGGGATGACGAAATCGAATTACTTGGAGTACCAAAGTAATACACATAATACCGCATCCGAATGCGGGGCCGCTGTTGGGCGAGGTGACATTTTGCCAGAAGAAGTTTGGCAGTGTGTAGGGCAAAAGCTGAAAGAACTTCAAGAGTTCTATAGGCAACGATCAAAATAGAGCCGTCGAGGTTGGAACGCAGCGCCGACAGGGTTTGGGTGGTGACTGGGGATAATGGTCAGGTTGGTTTGCTACCAAGTTTCCTCCCATGCCCATATGTCCCCGAGTCCATCTTCTCAACCCTGATCGGGGCGACAGATGCGCAGCTTTCCGATGATTAGATGCGCAACATCTTTGAAGAGGCGTAGTGCACCAACAAGTCGTTTGCCATCGTTGCAAAGCAGCGCCTCCAAGGCCGCGCCCGCATTCAACAAGGCATCTCTCCAACGGACTTGTTTGACTGTTTCTTCAGCCGAAAAGACGGTTGGTTGAAACATCTTGCTAATCAGGATCTTCTTGGATGATCGTGTACATTTTAAGCGCAGTTAGGAGGCTCGTATCTTGATACCTACCCGCGTTTGGCATGCTGTCGCCGGAGCGTAAGACATTGCTGGCAGCGCGGCGTACCGATGTGGATTACAATGACGTGCCAAGCTGATGTTATCCCCGATTTTGCGTTGACATTGAGAGTAATCAATGAAAATTTGGAACGATCCGGTGTGGAGTAAAGTATAGAGCTTCCATCTGATATGATTAGCTTATGAAGCTAGACGCATTCATTCGCGTACTTTGTATCCGGTAGTCCGAAAAATGTCCGAATCAAAGCCGGATTTTTTCGAGTATCTTGAGGTGGCTCAAGAGACGGAGTGCCGGGGACAGTATCGTCGGGTAGCGGGGTGTTGTTACCACCACCCCGCCCCCTAAGAACCCGGCGGGCGAGTTTCCCCGCACCGGGCTCAAGTCTTGGTAGGGCACCGCGAAGCACCCGGTGGGCTGATGAGGCCCGCCTTCACGAGTTGGAGTTGCCGGCGGCTGGCGGAGCGGTAAACTTGCGCCATCAGGTTTAAGTTATCGCCCCACCCGGCGGGCCTTCAATGCGGCCAGTGGCGCGCATTGTCTAAAGTAACCGCACCGGTTGAGCCTATTCGCCTCGGTTTCGTGATCCAAGACCCGTCGGAAGTCAGCCCCCTTTCGAGGTAGGGCAAAGCTTGAACCCCTATCCGATCGATTACAGACCGGCATTCGCTTACTCCGACGTCCTTTACCCGCTCGCCCATCGGCCGGCCCTTGCGGGCGGCGTTCCAGCGTCCTTGTGGGGACAGTCGGGCTTACCACGTTCCACACGCGTACCACTCCCGAAGGGGTTAGGCCCCACTTGTGCGCCGGCAGCGCGACATCTGCGCGGGGAGACCATTCGATTCCCCGACCTGGCTGCGTACCTTTTGGTCCATGCCTGTCAGCCTCTTTGGCATGCTGTCAGTAACGACGCCTCAATAGATCTGTTGGCCATACCCTTCAACCCCAGCTCCCGACCGCCATGAGGCTGGCAGTCGCAACGTCCCCTCGCAGGTCGGTTACCCGCTTATCAGGCGGAGACCACAGTGTTCCGGACGCTTCGCACCTCGGGGTTACCCCCGACGCACGGCCCGGTAGGGTACCGGCGGCAGAACGCCGGATCTCTTTGAGTTCCTTGATAAATACACATGCGACCTCGTGTCGCACGAATGGCGCTAACTTAAGGAATGTCATCTTAAATATCAGTTAGTTATAGCGCCAGCAACACAAGCGGGGGGCCGACCCGAACACCATTCCGGGTAGCTTCGGCGCACGGAACCACCAGCAATGTCGCGAGTCGGCGGCGGAGTCGTCCGGTAAGTCACTGTTTTATAAGGATTCAGGATTAAGTTAGCGCCATTCGGGACAGTATCCTTAACCAAGATGGGAAATCCCCCGGCTCTGCCGGGGGACCCGGCCAGTTTGACATTTCCGGGATTCGAGGACGTTGGCACGACGCTCCAGCCGAGCTTAGACCTCGCTGATCAGGAGCGGCAGCCGTGTCTTTGTATCCGCACTGCCAGGCGTTTGAGCGTGGCACTGTTCTCGAAGCCGGTCTGAACCGATCGCGATAAGGCCCCTTTGAGGGGCCAGCGATCGAAAGCCCCGGCTCTGCCGGGGGATCGTTACTTCAGTTTGAGGCCAGTTTCGATTGAGTAAACGGTCCCCGGAACTCGCGAACTCCGAACTCGCTCGGACGAAGCCCGGTGGTTTGATGGTCAGGGCTCGGCCCATGACCAGCCAGTCGAAGAAGTAGTAACTATTGGAGAGGCGCTATTCCTCTATAAATGAGAGTCCGGGTCCATCGTTATATGCAGAACCCGGACGATCCGGATGACGGAAGGTGTTACGAGGTAGAAGACCACGTGTTGGTTGATTCGCAGCGAGCGGTATCCCGCTCTTAGATCATCCCGAGACTTTCCAAGCTCCGGATGTTCTTTGAGCCGAGCGATGCCTGCGACGATCTCGGCAAGGTATTTATCCGCCTGTGCTTCGCCCCAGGCGGTGAAGCTATACCGCCAGATGACTTTCAGGTCTTCTCTGGCACGCGGGCGTTTGACGATATCACGCATCCAGGCCCGCGTCTTTCCGCGCCTCGCGCTTGATCTCTTCCATGTCGAGCGGTGAATCTTCGCCGCTTTCTTCGCCTTCGATCAGAGCACGGCGCAGTGCTTCGAGTTTCTGTTCCCGTTCTTCGAGCAGGCGCAGGCTTGCTCGGATTACCTCGCTTGCCGAGCCATAGCGACCGATTTTGACCTGCTGCGAGATGAATCCCTCGAAGTGGTCGCCCAACGAAATACTGGTATTTTTGGACATATGAGAACCCTCCTTCATGTTACCAATAGATACCATATCTTGGTATTTCTGGCGACATCAAGCAGATTCTCCGCAACCAGGAAGCATAATTGCCCAACTGCGAATGAGCAGAAATAGCCATCGCTAGAATCGATGACGAGAGGCTGCACTGCTTTGCCAGTCTCGTGCGCTCCGAACACAAAAAGAAAGGATCGGCACGCATGGGATTGAAACGGACCCGCCAGATAGTAGAGCGCACGCATTCGCACGGCGTGTGAACGCTGCAGCCTGAGCTACGAGGCGTTGACCGCCCTGAACGACGAGGAGGTCAGCGCCTCGCGCCTTGCCAACGACGAGAGCGGTCTGCGCCGAACGGGCATCGAGGAGGCCGATGGCTCTCGCCAAGGCACCAGGAGGTGCTTCGGAGGCCTGATTTTTAACCCTCGAAGACCGCGGGCATTGCTCGGCCTCGACCGGTTCGGCGGGGTTCTGGCCGTTATGGAAGGCCCACTCAACCTGACCGATCCAGCACGAGCACGACCAGGAGCGTGTTCGGAAAGCTCCGTGACTTTTTGGTCGGCCTCGTGCCGATCTCGGCGGTAACGTGCTTGCCGCGGTCGGTGGTGCGGCAGATGCTTGTCCATCCGCAGACAACGATGGGCGGCCCCGTAAAGAAAGGGGAGAATGGCTGTAGGGCGGCGTTTTTGTTTGCGGCGCTCTCCATGTCGGGCCGGTTGCGACCCGCGGAGTACCTCGGGAACTGGCCGCCCAGACCGAAGGACGATGCGAAGGCGATCATCACGGCCTTGGCGCGCGCGACGGTAGCGGCGTGCAGCCGATCTTGACGCGAGTCCTTGAGGATGAGTGATACTTGTCCCGCAGATGCCGTGACTAAAACGTGACGCACAGCAGTCACGGGCTGGCCATCCGTGACATGTTGAGTCATGTTTGCGTGGGGGTGGATGGCGTAACATTTTGATATTTAATGGCTCGTATATCGACGCTATGTTTTGTAGTCAGCAGGTCGTCGGTTCGAATCCGTTCGCCAGCTCCAATTAAATTGGTGGATTAATGGGGGACGTTGGTTTTTCGCGCCTTCAGTATGACGCTCGGATAACCGGTAACAGGATAGCTGGCAGCCGGGGAACGGGGCCTCGTCGGTCGGCAGGAACGCGACGGTCTCGGTCCGCTGGCTGACTTTGTCGAGCGGTATGCAGTGCGTTGGTCTATTGGTCGGTCCTGCCTGTCGGGCACGGATCTTTGCGCCCACATTTGTTCAGTTGGTTGCGCAATTCGAGCACGAGGCATGCCCAATCGGCTGCGACTTCCGCCTTGCAGACTCAGGGGGGAGGGTCGCCGCACAATCAGGAGTCCCAGTCCCAGACTTGATCGCTATTTCTGTCCCTTCAAGAAAAATTTCCCGCTCAAGCCGGGGGCATCTCCTCAATAAGATCGTCCCCTAGATTGGCCGGGCGACAGGGCGTCATGGTCGATTGCAGCTCATAGGTCCGGCGGCGCGAAGGTCGTCAACCGATCATCGAGGACATCACGAGGAGTCGCAGCAGGCGCGGGAGCGTCACGCGACATAACGCTTGATCGATCACCGCGCCTCTCGGTGCGGATGCGAACGCGCAGGCTGCTGCGCCTGCACCGGCGCACGCCGGGGTGCCCGGTGGCCTGATTTGCGCCACTCGCCATCGCGCCCAACACTGGCCGTCAGCACGGGCCGGCTTGGCGGCGACCGCGCGGGTCTTGGCTTCGGTGATGGTCAGACGAGGGGTTCGCGGCGGATCGCTTCGAATAGATGCGAGCCAGCAGGTCGATAGAAACCGTCTCGCTCATGGAACGGGGAGGGCGATGAGCGAGCGGCGCCCATCTTAAGGCGCAGCGAGGCTCGACAATGATCTCGGGGTTCCGGGCGGCGTGGAATGCACAGAGCGTGGTGCTGAATATGGACCAGACTGATCCCGACGTCCGGTTCGCGATCCTGATGGTGAGCGTGCGCGTCGGCGAGTGTGCGCTGCCGTTGGCCTGAGTGGTCAAGGCGGGGGCGCGGCCAACCTCGGCTGCGCGGCGTAGCGCGCTGTTGGAGCTTGTCGTACCTTCAAGCGGCACGACGGCAGACCCAAGATCTGTTCGGTTTTCCTTGACGATCCCGCGGGTTGATTTCGGCGTCGGGCAGGCCACATCCCCCGCATGACCGCTACAGTTGCGCCGGCGCAGCCACATCATGCCATGCCTCTCGATCATCATCCCGACCAGGCGCATCGGCCATCATCTCGAGCCCTGTCTGGATGCCTGTCGGCGCTCCTTCCCGGGCGCGGAGATCATTGTTGTCGTTGCCTTCGAAGGCGCCGATCCTGATCGGCGTGCCGAGCTGCCAGATCCGCCCGGTCCGCCAAGTCCGCCAAGTCCGATCGAAGGTGTGACGCAGATCCTGTTCGCAACCCCGGGACGCGGCCCGCAATGCAACGCCGGCGCCCATGCGGCGGCGGGCGAGCTGCTGCTCTTCCTGCATGACGATACCATCCTGCCCCGGCAGGCCGCCGCGCTGATGGAATCCGCCTTCGCTGCCGACGATGCCGAGTTGGCCTGCTTTCGTCTGCGCTTCGACGATGCCCATTGGCTACTCGGTCTCTATGGCTGGTTTTCGCGGTTCGACTCACTCCTCACCAGCTTTGGAGACCAGGGGATCCTGATCCGGCGACGTTTCTTCGACCACCTCGGTGGATTTCCGGATTGGCCCCTGTTCGAGGATGTCGAGCTGCTGCGTCGCGCCCGACGCCGCGCGCGTGTCCTGAAGCTTCCGGGTGTGGTGACGACCTGCGCCGTACGCTTTCGTCGGAACGGCGTGGTCCGCCAGCAGCTCATGAACGCGGGTCTGATCCTGCGATATTTTCTCGGCGCAGCTCCGACGCGCCTTGCCGAGCTTTACGAGCGAGGTCGAGGATGAGCATCGATCACTGGGTGGGTCTCGCGGTTCTCGCGACGCTGTTCGCCCTCGAGGGCGCGATCCCCTTCTACGATCAGACCGCGGGACGCTGGTCTCACGCGGCCCGGAATATCGGTCTCGCCCTGATGACCGGACTGGTCGGTGCCTTGATGGCGCCCCTGATCCTGATGTCGATCGATCTGGCGCAGACGCGTGGCTGGGGTCTTCTGAACGCCATCGAGCTGCCGGCCGCGATCGTCGTGGTTGCGGGGCTCTTGTTGTTCGATCTTTGGATGTATGCCTGGCACCGCGCGAACCACGAGGTCCCGCTGCTGTGGCGGTTCCACCGTGTTCATCACACCGATCCGCGGATGGACTCCACGACCGCGTTTCGCTTTCATCCCGGCGAGATCGCTTTTTCCACCCTGCTCAACGCCGCCGTGATCCTTGGGCTCGGACTGGGTCTCGCGACCTTGATCCTCTACAAATCCCTGATGGTCGTGGTCATTCTCCTGCACCACAGCAACATCCGCTTGCCCGAGGCTTGGGATCGGCGCCTGCGCATCCTGGTGGTGCCGCCGTCGATGCACCGGGTCCATCATTCGGACATCACCGCCGAGACCAACTCCAACTACGGGACCATCTTCTCATTCTGGGACCGGCTCCTCGGGAGCTTCCGACTGCGTGACGACCTTGCCCGAATCCGCTTCGGGATCGGCTGTTTTCAGAGCCCCCAGTGGCAGACGCCGCTTCAGCTGCTGGTACTGCCGATACGGACGACAACGCGTTTTAATCCCAATTCAACGCCCCCCCCGTCTGATACTCGGTGACCCGTGTCTCGAAGAAGTTCTTTTCCTTCTTCAGATCAAGCACCTCGGACATCCAGGGGAAGGGGTTGGACGCGCCCGGATACTGCTCGGGCAGGCCGATCTGGGCGCAGCGACGGTTGGCGATGAACTGCAGGTATTCCTCGAACATGGGCGCGTTGAGCCCGAGCACACCGCGCGGCATGGTGTCGTGGGCGTAGCGCGATTCCATGGTCACGGCATCGCGGATCATGGTGACCAGCTCCTGCCTGAAGTCGGCGGTCCAGAGATGCGGATTCTCGATCTTGATCTGATTGATCACGTCGATGCCGAAATTCATGTGCATGGATTCGTCGCGCAGGATGTACTGAAACTGCTCGGCTGTGCCGGTCATCTTGTTGCGTCGGCCCATGCTCAGGACCTGCACGAATCCGACATAAAAGAAGATGCCTTCGAAGATGACATAGAAGGCCACCAGCTCGCGCAGTAGCTTGCGGTCGTTCTCGGGCGTGCCGGTCTTAAAGTGCGGGTCGGCCAAGTGCTGGGTGTAGGGCAGGGCCCATTCGGCCTTACGTGCGACCGATGGGACCTCGCGGTACATGTTGAAGATCTCGCCTTCATCCAGTCCTAGGCTCTCGACCACGTATTGATAGGCGTGGGTGTGCAGGGCCTCCTCGAACGATTGGCGCAGCAGGTATTGGCGGCACTCGGGGTTTGAAATGTGGCGATAGACCGCGAGCACTAGGTTGTTTGCGACCAGGGAGTCGGCCGTGGAAAAAAAGCCGAGGTTGCGCTTGATGATGGTGCGCTCGTCGTCGGTCAGGCCGTTGGGATCCTTCCAGAGCGCGATGTCCGCGTTCATGTTGATTTCTTGCGGCATCCAGTGGTTAGCGCAGGCGTCGAGATATTTTTGCCAGGCCCACTCGTACTTGAAGGGGACCAGCTGATTGAGATCCGCATGGCAGTTGATAATCTTTTTATCATCCACGCGGATGCGCCCGGCACCCATCTCCAGGGACTCCAGGCCGGTCGCCCCGCCCGCGACGCCGTCGTCCGACTGTTGCTGGTCGGGACGCATCTGTGCGGCGCCGGCCGGGAGGAGGGTGTCGGTGATCGGCAACTCGCTCTGGTGGGCAGCGAATGCGGGGAAGGGGTTGGGGTCGACGATGGGCGCGGCACCGGCCGTCGCCATCAGATCGGCATTGCTCACCAGACCCTTTCCGGGACGCACCTGTGTCGATGATGTCGGTGTGGCGCCAGTTGGCTCGGTTGGTTCCGGCGTCCGACGCGCCGGAGTCGCGGGTGGAGTCCGCGAGTCCGCGACCAGCGTCCAATCATCCCCGGTCTCGGAGGGATCGATGACCGGGGCGGCGTTCGGGTAACGCGCAGCGAATCCGGTCGAGGCCAGCGGGTCGTCCCAATTGAGCATGCGATCTCTCCTCGCTAGACGCCTGGCCGAGTGGCCGGCGGCGGTTGTTGTGGTGTGGGCGACGCGATCAATTGGACACCCCGAGCGGGGATGAGTTTAGGGCATTCGACGCTGATGTCCAGCCCTCCAGGCACAATATATTGTGATTGGTTGGCAGGGTAACGCTTTATGTTGTGTCTTCCGGGCTTTCAGGCCACTAGGCCGCTGTCGAGGCGGCGATCGCTTCGACCCAGAGTTGACGCGGTGTCTGCTGGGTTGTCGTGCTCTTGACGCTCGCGGGTTTCGCGTGACCCCCGGGGGTCTGGCGCTGTGCCGACGGGGTCTGCGTCGCCGGCAGGTAAGCCGCGATCATGGCGTAGAGATCTGTCGCGGCGCGCTTGGCGCGATCAAACGGCAGCCGGTCGAAGCCGATCAGCGTAGCCTTGACCCGCAGGTGGGACTCCGGTATCGCGTAGCGCTCGAAGATGGCGCGAGCATCGCGTTCCAGTGCAGGCAGGTTGCGTTGCAGCTCGGCATCGCATTCGCTCGGGAGTGTGACGTAATCCCAGAGGACATCGGCAGAGTTCTCGCCGCTGCGCACGACGACGAACGGCGTCCGGGTCTCCCGGCAGTGATGGAACCAGTCGCTGTCGATAAAGTTGTCTTTGGCATCGACCAGCTCGAACGGGGCGTCGGACATGATGTCTCTCCTGTGTGTCGCCTGAATGCGTGCGGGGGGCATAAGGTACACCGGCACGGACGATTCGTCAGGCTCGCGTCGTTGCGCCATGGCTGATCGCGGCGTATCTTTTCGCTCGACGCATCATCCGGGAGTTGTCGGCCTGTCTGCCAGAAGGTCAGGCTCGATCCCCGGCTGATCCTCCCGCACCATGACGGTGGGCCATGCCGGCAAGGCAAGCGTTTGCATCCCTGTCCCGCGCGCTTGTTCCGCGCCCCGGGCGCACCATGAAACCATACGGATCGCTCTTATCAATGATTAGCAAGATCGAGGTTGTAGACGTCGCCTGCATTGGCTGCGGTACCTGTTGGGTCGCCTGTCCGCAAGCCTTCAAGGAGCACGACACCGGGGACGACCTGAAGGCGCTCCCGACGGGCGGGCTCGGCGACCAGCACATCATGCGCACAGCGGCTGAAGGCTGTCCGACTTTGGCGATCACCCTCATCGACGAGGCCGGCGAGGTGGTGTTTCCGAGTGAGGAGGCGCGGGCCGCGTTGGCGGCATCGAGCAACTGGTAATCGAGATCGTCATCTTAGTTGACGTAGAGCGTTGTCTATCGGTGATGGACTTGCTAGCGTCTGCGCACTGACACCAACTGCGAGTTTCCGTACATGGCACGCATCCTTATCCTCGGAGCGGGTATTTCCGGGCACACGGTGGCGAGATATCTCGGCAAATGGCTTGGCAAGACCCATCAGATCACCGTGGTTTCGCCGAAACCGGACTGGAACTGGATTCCGTCCAATATTTGGGTCGGCGTCGGTGAGATGACCGAAAAACAGGTCACCTTTCCTTTGAAGCCGGTCTACGACAAGATCGGCGTTGATTTTCGGCAGGCGTCCGCCGTGTCGATCCATCCCGAAGGCGGCGCCGACAACGCCGCACCTTACGTGACCATCGAGTACACCGATCCGGCCAGGATCGGCCAGACCGATACGATTCCGTTCGATTATCTGGTCAATGCCACGGGCCCCAAGCTGAATTTCGGTGCGACGCCTGGCCTGGGCCCGGAGGGCGGATACACGGAGTCGGTTTGTACACCCGGGCACGCCATCGAGGCCAACACGCATCTGCAGGACGCCATCAAGGCGATGAAGTCCGGTGCCAGCAAGACCTTCGTCATCGGTACCGGTCATGGGATGTGTACGTGCCAAGGCGCCGCGTTCGAATACATCTACAATGTCGATCACGTCCTGCGTGAGGCCGGTGTGCGCGATAAGGCACGGCTGGTTTGGCTGAGCAACGAATACGAGCTCGGCGACTTCGGCATGGGTGGAGTTCATATCAAACGCGGCGGCTATGTGACGAACGGCAAGGTCTTTGCCGAGTCCATGATGGTCGAGCGCGGGATGGAATGGATCACGCGGGCACACGTCACGAAGATCGAGCCAGGCAAGATCCATTACGAGATCCTCGACGGCAGCATGCACGAGATCGATTTTGATTTCGCCATGCTGATTCCGCCATTTGCCGGTGTGCCCTTAAAGGCATTCGACAAAGCCGGGGTCGATATCACATCCGATCTGTTTGCGCCAAACGGATTCATGAAGGTCGATGCGGACTATGCCGTGAGGCCTTACGAGGATTGGGGCCCCGAAGATTGGCCGAAAACCTACCAGACCCCTGGCTACAAAACGATCTTTGCAGTCGGGATCGCTTTCGCGCCGCCGCACCTGATCAGCAAGCCGATGAAAAGCGCGAACGGCACGCCGATCAACCCGGCGCCGCCGCGCACCGGCATGCCGTCCGCGGCGATCGGCAAGGCTGTCGCCGCGAGCATTCGGGATATGGTCAATGGCGCTGCGCAACCGACCCATACGGCATCCATGGCCAAGATCGGTGCGGCCTGCGTGGCCTCGACCGGGTCGGATATCCTTAAAGGGACCGCGGCGACCATGACGGTCTTCCCGGTTGTTCCGGACTATGACACCTATCCCGAATATGGTCGGGATATGGATCTCACCTTCGGTGAAATCGGGCTGGCGGGGCATTGGATGAAATATATCCTTCACCACGTCTTTATCTATCAGGCCAAGCTTCGACCTGGCTGGTCGATCCTGCCCGATTGATCCGCCATCACAAATAATGGGGCGAGTGCTATGGCTGCAAAGAACCGGGAACCCTATCAACAGGCCTATTATCCGCCGGTGCCAACCCGCTTTACACGTTATATGCGGACGTCATTGGTGTGGCAACTGATTCGCTTTGTGATCATCAATCTTAAGATCCTGAAGCTTTTGATGAAGGCGCATAAGTCTTAAGGCGGTAGGTCTGGCCGGCATCGCCGCTGCGGTTGCGCTGCCGGTCGGACCTGGAACGACCCGCCCCGGCCTACTCTGGCAACGCTTATCAACCAGGCGACAACCGCTGGAGATCATTCGCGTCTCGGCTGATTTCAGTTAATGTGGACATCGGCAAGCCGCCTTCGATCCGTTTCTCTGCATTCATGAATCCACCGCCTACAGACCAAATAAAGCCTCTTTCGAACCTGTCGATAGCCGCGTTTGCGGCTATCGCCGTCTCAGTGGTCCTGATCCTGACGGTTCTGGTGACACCCTATTACAAAGCATACGATCATGCGACGGGCATCATGATCGTCTGGATGTGCGTGATTCTGCTCAAAACGACCCACGGCGGCGCCCGGTTGTTCGCCGGTATCTGTCTTGGTCTGGCTGCGGTTGTCGGGTGACATTACGGCGTCTACGGGGCTGTCGCCTCGCTGCTGACGGTCCTACTGCTTTGGTATAATGGCCTATCGCGCGAGCAGATCAAGCGCCTGTATCGTTTCGTCGTCGGGGTTGTGATCGGATTTTCGCCGACACTCAATATGCGGTTTTATCACGAAATCTTGACCGCCTGTTCCGGCGCTTGTTCTGCTTGCATCCGCACTGACAATCGCTCCCAAAGGTATTTTTGAAAGACACCTCTATCAAGAACCCGATGTCATGATGGATGTCGGCGGTGAGACTTGATGACTTGAGAAATCATTCTTTGATCGATTTTCACTCTTTGACGGTCTGCTGCAAGAGGCGACGCGACATGGCCAGCGCTTTCTGACCTTGGCGGAAGCGCTCGGTTTGCATGCGATCTTTCGCACGAAGATGTCGGTTTGGAAGAGCTATGCGCTGTTTCCTGCGGATGCGGATTTCGAGAGAAGCGAGATCGTGCGAATCGAATCCATGCTGCCCGATGTGAGTATTCTCTCGGACCACGCGCTGGACGGAAATCCAGAGCTCAAATACAGCCGCACGCGTCCTCCATCCTCGGAGTGTTTTGTACGCCATGAAAAAGGTTGCGATCGTTCAGTCCAATTACATTCCCTGGAGAGGCTATTTCGATCTGATCGCTGCGGTCGATGAACTGATACTGTACGACGACATGCAGTACACGCGTCGCGACTGGCGGAACCGGAACAAGATTAAAACGCCGCAGGGACTTCAGTGGCTGACTGTACCAGTGAAGGTGAAGGGCAAGTTCCACCAACGCATCCGCGATACCGAGATCGACGGGACAGACTGGCAGGCGAGCCACTGGAAGGCGCTGCGTGCCAATTACAGTCGCGCGGCACATACCGACGCGATCGTAACTACCCTCGCGCCGCTGTATCTGGATGCGGCTTACACGCATCTGTCGGTCCTAAACCGTGCCTTAATCGATTGGGTGTGCGCCTATTTGGGTATCCAGACCCGGATCACCGACTCATCGGCCTACCAGCTCGTCGAGGGTAAAACCGAGCGTCTCGTCGATCTATGCCGGCAGGTTGGCGCGACCGAGTATATCTCCGGCCCTGCTGCGCGGGCGTATCTCGATGATGCCCTTTTTCTCGATGCCGGGATTACGGTTACCTTCTTCGAATATCATGGTTATGCCCCTTATCCGCAGTTGTGGGGTGATTTCGTACCGGATGTGAGCGTCCTCGATCTCCTGTTTAACTGCGGCGACGAGGCGAAGCGGTTCCTGCGCTACACCCGCAGTTAAGCCAGGATCGATCTGCATCAAGATGGCGATCGTGAATCTGGATTGATGTGCGTCGGATGACCTGATGCGGCGGACGGATCCCGCGCCCTGTGCCACAATCGGTGCGCGAGTCGGTTAGGCCGCGACATTCTTTAACGCCCCGACGCTGAGGCCAAGATGATCAACGAAGAGCGACTGACGCGCTGGTACGACTTTCAAGCTCCTTTTTACCACTTCTGGCGTGACAGCTATGACTCGGATGTCATCGCGGTCATCGCCGAAGCCGTCTTCGCCGACGGCAGCGCAAGACGCGTGCTGGATGTCGGCTGCGGCAGCGGTTGGGTCACGGTCGGGTTGGCGGTCCGTCAGCCCGGCTCGGACTTTATCGGTATCGATCCCTCACTGGGTTTACTGCGTATCGGGCGTGACGAGTCGGTTAAACGCGGTCTGTCGAACCTGCGGTTTCAAGAAGGCAGTGTCTACGCCTTGCCCTTTGAGGACAACGCATTTGACGTACTCACGGTAGGCGGGCTGTTCCCGAACATCAATGATCCTGTCCAGGCTATTGCCGAGATGGCGCGCGTACTCAGGCCGGGCGGAACACTCGTCATCGTGGAATACGACCGCTCTGCAATGACTGACTTCTCACGCCTGTTTTACAAGACGATGGTTTTCGGCTACCACATGATATCACTCGTCATCCGGCGTTTCAGGTTCGCGACGCAGTGGAACCTCGAGCAGGGTACTGTCGATCGGGGCGATCTAATCAAGCGGCTTTCGGATGGGGGCTTCAGGGTGAATGCAGAGCATGCCGCGGACCATCAAATGATCATTATTCTTGAATCGATTCAGCCGTGACGCTGCGTTCGGAGGGTTTTGCGATGTCCGGGTTCTTAATCGGGAACATCTTTCTCGGTCTTTCACTCCTGTTTGCCTCGATCAGTCAGGTGGCTCTCAAAGCGCTCTTGAATCGACTGGACTCGTCGGCGCTCTCGCTGAGCCTGTTGCGCGAGCAGGATCTTGGCTTTCTGGCCTGGCTCGTTCTGATCGGTGCCATGATTGTTGCGGGATTTTTGTTCTGGGCTTTTTCACTGACCAAGCTGAACCTCAGCTACGCCTATCCGATTGCCTGCAGCTCGGCACTCCTGGTGGCACTTCTCAGTGCGTTTTTTCTGGGCGAGGCGGTGACATTGAAAACCTGGGTTGGAACAGGTTTCATCGTCTTCGGAACGGCGTTGCTGGTCCCGATGAATTGATACGTCCCGGCGCAGGTGTCATGCGTTTGCAGATCTTTCAATAGGAGAGGGTGGGTGATGTTGATACAGGATACAAATCGGCGACTGGATGACTACTTTTCCGCGAAGCTGGAGACGTTCGGGGCGACGCCGAAGGGCGTTGATTATTCCGGGGATGAGGCGCAACGGATCCGATTCGCTCAGTTGATCAAAATTTTCGACAGGGCGCGGGCCTTCAGTGTCCTAGACTATGGTTGTGGGTATGGTGCCCTGCTGGATGTCCTGAAGCAGGAGGCGTTGACATTTGACTACTGTGGGTTTGACCGGATCCGCAGCATGGTGGAGATGGCCCGCAGTCGCCATCCGTCGTTGCCCAATGCCCGATTCACCAGCGATAGGAATGAGCTGGAGACCGTGGACTATGTCATTGCCGGCGCCATTTTCAACATTAAGCTCGATGCCGTAGCACAGGTTTGGCAGGACTTCGTTTTGAATACGCTCAACGACCTGAATTTATACTGCCGACGTGGGTTTTCTTTTAATATGCTAACCGCCTATTCGGATGCCGATCGCATGGCGGAACGGCCGGATTTGTTTTTTGGCGATCCGCTGTTCTTTTTTGATTATTGCAAGCGGAACTTCTCCCGTAATGTAGCGCTGCTGCACGATTATGAGCTATACGATTTCACGATCCTTGTGCGTAAGTGATTCGCAGGGGGATGTTCGGGTTGGGCTCACTCTCATGCGGGGCAGACCCGATGAAGCGATGCACTTGCGTTCACTCGGCCTGTCCGGAACTCGACAGCAGGCTCCGACGTTGATTGGTATGGCGTGTGACAGGAGTTGTGAATGGAGACCCCTTTGACGACGCGATTCGATGAGCCGTTACCGGTCGAAGCTGGCTTGTCGGTGGTGGTGCCCATTTACCGGGGTATTGACACACTGCCGGCATTGGTCGAGCGGCTTGCCCTGGCATTGCCGGGTATCGCGCCTGCCTACGAGGTAATTCTCGTCGACGATGGCAGTATGGATGAGAGCTGGGCGCTGATCGGCGAGCTGGCTAAACGCTATCCCTGGGTTCGAGGTATCCGGTTGCGGCGGAATTTCGGTCAGCATAATGCAACGCTCTGCGGGGTGCGGGCGGCGCGATTCGATCTGACGGTGACCATGGATCAGGATCTGCAGCATCGTCCCGAAGACATCCCGACCTTGATCACTGGTCTGAAACCCGGCGTGGACGTCGTCTATGGCACGCCTCTGCGCCATCCGCGCGGCGTTTTGCGTAATGTACTGACTGTCTTAACCAAGCGCATGCTGGCTTACATCATGCAGCAGCCGTCCGTGCGCGACATCTCCGCATTCAGGCTGTTTCGTACGGATCTGAGGGAAGCCTTCAGTCGTTTCACCAGTCCCTCCGTGACATTGGATGTCCTGCTGTCATGGGGAACGACTGGATTCGGTTCGGTTGCGGTGGAGATTCCGCCCGCAGCAACTTCAAATTACAGCTTTCTGCGGTTGGCAAGAGCGGCGCTGCTGATTTTAACGGGCTACAGCACCCTGCCTCTACGCCTTGCCAGTTGGCTTGGCTTCACCATGACGTTGTTCGGGGTGGCGGTGTTCATTTATGTGTTGATCGTTTACGTGACATCCGGTTCCTTGCCGGGATTTCCTTTTCTCGCATCCATTATTTCACTTTTCAGCGGCGCCCAGTTGTTGGTGCTTGGTGTGTTCGGGGAGTATCTGGCCCAGATGTTCACCCGGTCGATGGAACGGCCGACCTATTTGGTTGCCGAACGGGTCGAGTCAAGCCAGTGAGATACCGGAGCCCGTGTCGATTGGTCGCGTCATGCTGAACATTCCATTTAATAAGCCGCATCTCGGCGGCAAAGAGCTGTGGTATATCGCTCAAGCCCACGCAAAGGGTCAGATGGCGGGGGATGGCGCCTTCACAAGGCAGTGTCAGGTCTGGCTGGAGCAACGCACCGGTTGTCGCAAGGCACTCTTGACCCATTCCTGCACGGCGGCTCTGGAGATGTCGGCAATTCTGGCTGACATTCAGCCCCGTGACGAAGTCATCCTGCCCTCCTTCACCTTCGTGTCGACCGCCAATGCCTTTGTCCTACGCGGCGGCGTACCGGTTTTCGTCGATATCCACCCCGATACGCTCAATCTGGATGAGACCAAGATCGAGGCGGCCATCACCTCGCGCACGCGCGCCATCGTGCCCGTGCACTATGGTGGTGTCGGCTGTGCGATGGACACGATTATGGAGATCGCGCAGCGCTATGGTTTACTGGTGATCGAGGACGCCGCGCAGGGGATCATGTCGACCTACCAGGGGCGGGCGCTCGGATCGATCGGTCATCTGGGTACGCTGAGCTTTCACGAGACCAAGAACATCATTGCGGGGGAGGGCGGTGCGCTGCTCATCAATGATCCGTCGCTCGCCGGGCGGGCCGAGGTCATCCGCGAGAAGGGCACCAATCGCAGTGAGTTCTTCCGCGGTCAGATCGATAAGTACACCTGGGTGGACATCGGATCATCCTATCTGCCCGGTGAGATCATCGCCGCCTTTCTCTGTGCCCAGATGGAGGACGCGGACAGCATCACCGCGCGTCGTCTGGCCATTTGGGCCCATTATCACGAGGCGTTCGAGCCGTTGGAGCGGGCCGGGCGGGTGCGTCGACCGGTTATTCCGGATGGCTGTGGGCACAATGCCCATCTGTATTATCTACTCCTGCGCGATCTGGAAGATCGCACAGCCTTCATCGAGAGCATGAATCAATCCGGCGTGAGTTGTGTTTTTCATTACGTGCCGCTGCATTCCTCTCCACGCGGACGTGAGGTCGGACGCGTATCCGGTGATCTCACCGTGACCGATGACCTGTCTAACCGGCTGGTGCGCTTGCCGCTCTGGCTGGGGCTGGAGGAGGAGCAGAATCAGGTGATCGAGGCTGCCCACCGGGTGCTCCGAGGTTAAGGACCCCCGACAATGTGCTCATACTGAAGGGGGCCCCGAAAGGTGTCCTGCGAACATCGAAGGTCGATTCATCCTGGAGCGACGTCTGCACCGCAGCGACGCACAAGGTGCGACGAACGCGCCACGAGCCCCGCCGGAATTAGCCTCCGTCAGCAGCCGACAGGTTCGGCGACGGCTTCAGATTTTCCACGATGTCGAGGTTTTCAAGCTCCGCGGCGCGCTCGTCCGAATAGCCGAGTGCGCGGTAGTTGATGATGCCGTTCGGCACATGGCATTCGACGCAGTCGCGCCCCACGTGTTGAATACCGTGATTCACCATGAGTGATCCCATCTGGCGCATCCAGCGCGGCTCGACGTTCTTGAGCTCGCCGTCGACCAGCGGATAATTGGTCTGCCAACCCTCTGTCACGCCGAAATAGGCCATGAACTCGTCCATCATGTAGAGCTTGAATGGCTCCTGGTACATGCGCTGGACGATCGGGTCGCGAATCGCCTGTTTTACGGCGGCTGCGCTGTCGCCTGTCTCATAATAGGTGGCATAGTCGAACGGCAGTATCATGGCGCCGAATGGACCCTTGTTTCCCATATCTTCATACATCATGGCGTTGAAGAGTTTAAAGGGGTAGAGGCGGCTCTTGCCGTCGTTCATGTGACTGCGCAGGTTCTCTTCGAGCATGGTGCGGCGCTGGGCCAACTGCTCGGGTGTGAGCTGCGAAAGCGGATCGGTCGCGGCCCGCACATAGGCATCGACATCGATGTCCGGATAGGTCTGTTGAAGCTCGACCGCTTTGTCCCGCACGGCTGCGATGATCTCGGGATCATCGATACGGACCAGTTGCTGCATCAGCGGGTCGTATCCGGCCGAGCCGCTTGGATTGTTGCCCAATGCATTGGCCAGGAAGGTGCCGTTACCGTTGAACCACAGGAAGGTAAACCCCTTGTTCGCCTTTCCCGAGCGATAGATATCGGTCGGTTCGAAGATGCCTTCCTCCGCGTTCCAGGTCGGGTGGACCCAGTCGCGCAGAACCACGTTGTTGTCCTGAAGATCTCTGATGTGACAGGTCTCGCAGGCGAGCCGATCGATATGCCCGTTGAGCAATGCCTTGTGCTCGGAGCGGTTGTGCGGTGCCAGGGAGTGGCAGGTCACGCAGGAGACCTCGACATCCGGTAGATCGTTTGCGACCAAGTCCACGCCCATCCGCCCGCGCGGAATCTTATGGCCTTCCGGAACATGGCAATCGGTGCATTGCAGGCCCGCCGCGGCATGCACATCGTCCTGCGGGCTGAATGGATTACCTCGCTTCGCCCCGCTGTGGAGCAGGCGCTGATGTTTCTCGCCGAGCGATTGTGCCGCCTCATTGTGCAGGTAGACGTCCCCGCCCATGTTGTGCTGATGACAGTTCAGGCAGTTGCGCGTTGTCACACGGCCGACGGTGAGGGCGGCGCGCATCGTGCGATCCTGATTCCAGCGCAGACCGACGTCGTCGCGCATGACATAGCGCTGGTTCATGTCGTATTGGCTGGAATGGCAGATCAAACAGTCGATGCCCTCTTTGGCGACATCGGGGACATCGCCGATCGGCATCATCTTTTCGGTCGCCGGCTGGTAGTTGCCGCCGATATGACATTGGCCGCAGCCTTCGCTGCGCAAGGTGACCTCGCCGTGGGCCGATTCCGGGCGACTCGCGATGAGGGCCGCCCATCCGGTCCAGGAGAAGCTGCCCGGAATGCCGCAGGCCCGGTTGATCTTACCGACCGGAATCGGCCGGGCACCGACGGCGTTGACCTGACGGCCGTCATAACCATAGGTGGAGAACCCGCCGCCGGCTTCGCTCTGGAACTTGAAATGGACCGAGTTGACGATGTCGTTCAGTGTATCGACCTCGGAGATCCGGCCGTCGTGATGCTGGACCTTGATGGTGGCGTGACACTGCAGGCAGGTCTTGGGGCCCTCGTATTGCAGGATCCCCGCATCACGAAAATACTTGATATGCGATGGCTCGTGCTCGCGCATGAAAGACGCCGTATTCATCAGCATCTCAACCTTAACGCGGCGCGCAAAGGCATTGCCGTCAGCGCCCACGATTGCCTCGGCCGCGTCGCGCCGCGCTGACGCCGAGAGTTCCGCGGCCATCGCATCGAGCTGCGCGCGGGTGATCGGCTGGCTGTTGGCATAGGTGAGGGGTGCGTTTGATTTGCCTACATAGGCATCGAACGCGACCGGATACACGAGTTTGTACAGCGCATACAGAACGAGCAGACCGACAGCGAGACCAATGAACAGCCGTCGCGCTGTTCTGGATGTCATGATGGGTTGGACTGTCATGTCGTTTCACTCCGGGATTGGGTCGGTTCAGCCGCGCGATGCCATCCGGTCAGCATGGCGCGGAGATTCGCAAAAACCGTCTCGCCGGTTGTGATGATATAGAGATGCACCAGGAGGAACAGCACCAGCAGGTAGCTGGCGACGACATGGGTCATGGCGACGACCCAGACGCTGCCGAGACCGAATAGCGTTTCCGGCAGATAGACCGAGAAGAGAAAGGCCCAGCCACTGATGATCAGGAGTGGCATCAGTCCGTACATCACGCCCAGATAGCTGAGCTGTTGCAGCGCATTGAACTTCATGTTCTCGCTGACATGGAACGGATGCGGCTCCAGCCGAAAGATGCCGGCCATGTAATAGCGTGTTTGGGAGATTAAGTCCCCGACGAGACTGCGCAGTCTGACATGATAATGACGGCTGTTGCCGGTTCTGGCATTGGCGACGATAAAGCCAACCCAGCCGATCGTCAGCAGGATGCCGGCGGTGTTGTGCACCAGACGCGCCGTGGCAAAGCCCATCAACCAATCGGTGCCCGCATAATGCATGCTGACGCCCGATGCGATCAGCGTGAGAAACAAGAGTGCATTGATCCAGTGCCAGAGTCGCAGCCACGTCGGATACAGATACAGAGACGTCATCAGGATTTCCTCTTCGCCCGATGGGCGAGATAGCGGCCGACACCGTGTGCCGCGAGCAGCATGACCGTCAGGCCGAGAAGGAACAGGCTGAGTTGGTCGAGCATCGGACTCTTACTCATCCCCACCACATAGGCTTCATTGTAGAGCGCCTTGGCGAGCAGGCCGCTGCGAGCGATGTCCTCCTCGGACCGAAAATGATAGAGCCGAGCCAGGAGCTGCGAGTCGGCCGAGTGACATCCCACACAGTTCTGCTCGCTTTGGTCCGCCGGCAGGATCTGATGGTTCGCGTAGAGCGCAACCGGGGTGTGACAGTCGACGCAACGCACCGCCTGCCAATGGGCGTCGCGATTGGGTAGCCAGTCATGACTTGTGCTGTGGGGCGCGACCAGCTCCTGATGACAGGACAGGCAGACGTCGTTGTGGTTCCGTACGATCTGGCCGATCGGCTCGCCGACCGCAGCCGTGCGGAAGCGATGCGGGTCGTGGCATGAATGGCAACTGAAGCCCGCCGCTTCCTGCGCGTCCGACATCGCATGAACGCTCAGATGAAACTCCTTGTCGATATCGACCCAGCCACGGCTGAGCCCGTCGTCCTCGTCCTCGTGGCAACCGATACAGTCCAGATCGCCTGGAGCGGCTCGCTCCGGATGCGGATAACGCCGATAGCTGCGGCGATGACAATCGATACAGGCCAACTCGCCGTGGACCGAGTGCGCGAGCGCGTCGCGGTCAATCGACAGGTCGAGGATCCGGCCGTCATCGGGATTGCGGTAGGCGAGTGTCGGCATGGCATGGCAGCGCAGACAGGCACGCTGATCCGCTTCGGCTTCGGCCCGTTGCTCCGCAGCTGCACTGGTGTCGTCCGCAGCGCCAATGCTCGACGCGAGAAGCCAAAGGCAAAAACCGAGTAGCCAGGCGGCCCCTGTGTTCTGACGACATCTGGTGTGCAGGTCTGCAGCCTCTGAACGCATCCGGTTGGTCTCTTCGGCGGTCCGAGCGCGTAATGCGTTCATGTCACGTCCTGGTTGAGGCGCGTCGCCATGGTTTGGCGGTCGAGCAAACAAAGCGGAAGCCCTGATCGATACAATCGCCGGGCGCAACTGCGCGGATGCCGGGGCGGATGCCGGGGGCGATGTCTTGTTTTCGTCGGCGACACCGACTGGCAGCGCATCCTAAAGCCATGTCGGTCATGACAATTCAACGGTTGGACTCAAGCAACATCTGCGTTTGAGCCTGATCTTACGCCCACTCTAAACCCGATTCCAGGACACAGGCAGGCGTTGCAGACTGTCAACGTCGATCAGTCTGACGCGAGAGGTGGCCGGAAATTCCCGGCTCCGGTCCGATCGCACCCTGGCATCTGGATCAACCATGAGCAACCGTTCCGCGGGCAGGCTGGAAGCCGTTCGCGCTTTCTAGGATGATCTAAGCTTCGCCAGCGTACTTTCGATCGAAGGATCCACTTATGACCACCCGGCACGACGGGGAGACCCGTACCCATAACCGTCATCTCCTGGATTGGGTGACTGAGTTGGCCGAGCTTTGCCAGCCCGATCGCGTTTATTGGTGCGACGGCTCCCAAGAGGAGTACGACCGCCTCTGCGCCGAGGCGGTCGAGGTGGGTACCTTTGTCCGGCTGAATCCGGAGAAGCATCCCAATAGCTTCCTTGCTCGCTCCCATCCGAGCGATGTCGCTCGGGTCGAGGACCGCACCTTCATCTGCTCGCTTCGCGAAGAAGACGCGGGTCCCACCAACAACTGGCTCGAGCCGCGCAAGGCGAAGGCCCTACTCAAGGGTCTGTTCAAGGACTGCATGCGCGGGCGCACGCTCTATGTGATCCCCTTCAGCATGGGTCCGATCGGCTCGCCGATCGCGCACATCGGCGTGCAGATCACCGACTCGCCCTATGTGGTGGTCAATCAGCGGATCATGACCCGGATGGGCCAGCGGGTGTTGGACACCCTCGGCGAGCATGGTGACTTCGTGCCCTGCGTGCACTCCGTTGGCGCCCCCTTGCAAACCGGCGAGCAAGATGTTCCCTGGCCCTGTGCGAACAGCATCGAAGACAAGTACATCGCCCACGTCCCCGAGACCCGCGAGATTTGGTCTTTCGGCAGTGGCTACGGCGGCAATGCGCTGCTCGGCAAGAAGTGCTTCGCGCTGCGCATCGCCTCGGTGATGGCCCGCGACGAGGGTTGGCTGGCCGAGCATATGCTGGTGATGGGCGTGGAGTCGCCCGAGCACGAGAAACGCTATGTCGCCGCCGCCTTCCCGAGCGCCTGCGGCAAGACCAACTTCGCCATGCTCATTCCGCCCGCGGGCTTCGAGGGCTGGAAGATCACCACGGTCGGCGACGACATCGCCTGGATCAAGCCCAATCCTGCCGACGGACGCTTCTACGCGATCAATCCCGAGTACGGCCTGTTCGGGGTCGCCCCCGGGACGAACCATGACTCCAATCCCAACGCCATGGCAGCGCTGCGCGAGAATGCCATCTTCACCAACTGCGCGTTGACCGACGACGGCGCCGTCTGGTGGGAGGGCATGACCAAGGAGCCGCCCGATCATCTGATCGATTGGAAGGGCGAGGACTGGACGCCGGGTTGCGGTCGGCCCGCGGCCCATCCGAATGCCCGCTTCACCGCGCCTGCCTCGGCCTGTCCCTCGATCGATCCGGAATGGGAGAACCCCAAGGGCGTGCCCATCAGTGCCTTCCTGTTCGGCGGCCGGGTCAGTCGGCATTTCCCGCTGGCCTTTCAGAGCTACAACTGGGAGCACGGGGTCTATCTGGCCGCCACCATGGGTTCGGAGGCCACCGCAGCGGCGATCGGCCAGGCGGCCGTGCGGCGCGATCCCATGGCCATGCTGCCCTTCTGCGGCTATAACATGGCCGACTATTGGCGGCATTGGCTGCGGATCGGCCGGCGCTGTGTCTCGACCCCGCCGCGGATCTTCCGAGTCAACTGGTTCCGCAAGGACGGGCACGGGCGTTTCGTCTGGCCCGGTTTCGGCGAAAACATGCGCGTGCTCGAATGGATCTTCAAACGCTGCGGCGACAACGGCTCGGCCGTCGAGAGTCCGATCGGCTGGATCCCGGACTATGATGCCTTCAACTGGGAGGGGCTGGATTTCGATCGCGAGCGTTTTTACTCCATCATGAATATCGAGCGCGAGGCGGCGCGCCTGGAGACGCATGATCAGGAGGAGCTTTTTACGCGCTTCGGCGATCACATGCCGCGCGAGCTCGAGAGCGAGCGCGAGCTTCAGCTTGCCCGGCTTTTTCACTCCCCGGCCCTCTGGGATCTGTCCAGCACCAAGAGGTCCTGATCGGGTGCCGAGCCGATCCTTCGCGGGCGGCCCGTCGAGACTGTTCGCGTCCCTGTCGGCCTTGCGGATCAAGCGATCGGCCTCGGCCGCAAGTGCCGGAGGGTCGTTGGATCGAGCCGCCCGCGTCGTCGCGGCCCTACCGGCCTATCAGGTCGCACTCTGGCCCGACG
>JBGSKP010000460.1:0-30446 GCA_041741175.1 Thiocapsa sp.
GCCATCGACGCTGCCGGGGCGATCAGGCTTCCGCAAACTGCCGATCCGGATGGGCGCGACATGGGAGAGTCCACGCCCCTGCGGACGGCTGAGGCGCCATCGGCTGCTGACGCCTCCGACTCCGTCACTGGCGCGGTACCTGATCGCCCGTCGGACCTCGACGCCGGCCAAACCAGCGCCACGCCGGTTGCCTCAGAACCCGAGCCCGAACGCGACCCGGCCAGGCCCGAGACTCCTGAAACCGTCACCGCATCCCCGGCCGTGGTGCGCTTCCAACTCGCACAATCGGTCGTCGGCAACGAACCGCGCGGGGATCTTGCCGACATCCGCGCCAGGGCGAAAGGCTCTGCGCGCGTCTCCTCGTTTAGCGAGGTCACCGGACTGCAGGGTGACGTGCTCCACTACCGTTGGCTTCACGAAGGCAAAGAGGTTCTGCGCGTTCGCGTGCCCGTTCGCGCCAATCGCTGGCGCAGTCATTCGGAAAAACGGATTGGTCCTGGGATGGAAGGGGCGTGGCGCGTCGAGTTGCTCGACTCCAAAGGAACCCTGCTCGGCACGATCGATTTCGTGTATTGAGCCGACCGGAGACGCGGAGCGGCGCTCGGCGACTCTCGGCTCAAACGCGCGCCGGGCGCCCTGTCATTCCAGACCAGGAATCCGAATCTGCGGCCCGACGATCTCCCGAGCCTGAGGCAGCGAGACCGGAGGACCAACCAGACAGTCAAAATAAGGTGCAATGCACCGCAAGGAGCGCACGTTCGAATCGGCAGCCCCCTCTAAACGCCACAGCGACTCCTGAAACAGCGGATCCGAGCAATTAAAACCGGTGATAAACGCCGGGATTCGCGTAATCGGATCCTGCAGCAGACTAAAGCCTTCACGCACGACACGTGAACCGCCGGTCGTGCTCCACTGGGCGACATCAGAGACAGTGTTGATCTCAAGCTCGCAATAGCGATCCAACAGGTCGACGCCGGAAACCTGGCGACCACTTTGAAACGACGTGTGGGCGGAACCCGGTGGGATTTCGATCGGCTCCGGTATCTGGATCTCTGCCCCGATCCACCCTCCGCCGGGAGGTCCGAACGCACAACCACCGAGGATCGCAAACGGAATCGCCAGCCACGCTGCAACCAGGCGGCCTGGATGTCCTGGAGCCGAATCCTCTTCAGCGCGGCGGCGGATCATCGTCATTGGCTGAACGGCTGTCACGCCCGGCAAGGAAAAGCGCCGCGACGGCGACGCCCAAGAGGAGCAGGAGAGAGACAGCGATGAGTGATGCGGCAAGATTCATGACTTGATTCTACCTCTTTAGTTGAACTCAGCAACAGCGATATGCATAGCCGTCACCGCAATTAGGGAGCTCCCGCGGTGATGCAGACGTGATGAGTTCGGCCTCGCGTTGATCAGTCGTGCGACGGTGCGCGACCCGCAACTGCCTCAGTTCGTCCGATGTGACTCCGCAGTCAACCATAGCAGCAATGACATGAAGCTCTCAGCGCCTTGCGCTAACCAGTTTGATCCGAACTTTGAGCAAACACGATTTCTGCCTTATACTGAGGTTACGTCTATCACGACAGGTTGCTTGAAAGTGCTCTCTACGCAGGGTTGTTGTTGAGACACTGCGGCCGATGGAGCGGCCCAATAGCAGATGGATTCATACCAAACAATTTTTGATCAAGACGGATCAAAGTGACAAGGAGTTGGAATGTTTAAATCAGTCTTTTTATTGTTATGCTTAACCTTAATTGGGTGCAGTACTACCCAGGTACAAATGCAGCATGAATCCTATACAGGAGAAAAAGCCAGCAATCCAATCATCGCAGTTGGCCAGTTTTCGGATTCACGAAAGCATGAGGCAAATTGGCTAGGGGCGATTCGTGGTGGATATGGCAATCCCTTGAAAACGCTTGAAACATCAAAGCCGGTGAAAGATGTCGTTCGGGACGCTTTTCAAGATGCATTGATGCAGAGAGGATTACTCGCAGGCCCAGACGATGCGAAATACCTCCTGAATGTTGATGTCTTACAGTACGATTGCAACCAATACGTACGAAAAGAATCCCATGTGAAGCTTGCTGTAAACGTCGTCGATATCGAAAGCACGCAGCAGGTCTTTTCCGATCGAGTAGTCGTTGATAACGTTGAGGGATCGATACTATCTTTAAAAACAGGTGTCTTTGCCTCGGTAGATGAGCTCAAGCAATTAGCCGAACTCACCTTGACGCAGGCCGTCAGCAACACCCTCGAAAACCCCGGCATCAAAAGGCTTTACCAGATGCAATAGAATGGCCGTTAATCGCCTACGGGCGAGAGGTACCCCGGCTCTTTCAGTCACTGCGTAAATGACGGCCTCGCAACCTCGACAGGGACCCACGGCAAGGCCCCCGGTCGGACTGCGGATCCCGACCATCCAAAACGCTGAAGCCAACACCCCGCAGATCGGATCGGCCCAACAACTCAATACCCTACGTCCAAAGGTACTTGGGATAGTCCCGGTAGATTGCTTTCAGTCCATCGTGATACTGACGACTTGCGTAAGCAACCCGGAGAAGCTGATCGGGAGTGGCCAGGTGGCGGTTGACCCGCATCGGTACTTTTTTCAGGGCGGCATGCGCCTGTTCAGCAAAGGCTGCGGTGAAGTCTCGTAGCGGCATTGATGTCGGCGTCAGCGGATGCATGCAGTCGTGTAGGTCATGGGGGTTGTCGACCCAGATCATCGGCTTCATCGCCTGATAATCAGGGGTTCCGGGTGAGGGTGTGCAGACGGTAAAGCTGCATTGCAGCGAAGGCAAGCGGTCAACATAGTCGCGCAGCTTTGCAAATTCGTGCTCGCCATACTCGGGCTGCACCATGAACGCAGCATGCACTGCCACGTCCATTGCGCGAAGCCGTTCCATCGCGCGCTCGTTACCCGCGACGTTGCCGCCTTTAGCGGCATGTTTGAGTTCGGCATTCGTTGTAAACTCGAAGCCTAGAAACGCCGCGTCAAGGCCGATATCACGCCAGCGCATCAGCAACTCTGGGGATCTGTTCACGGTCGTCGCACGCGTCCAGGCGAAATACCGCTTTTTGACACCCTTTTTAGCCAATCCTTCCGCAAGTTCCCATGCAAACTGCTCATCGATAAAGTTTTCGTCATCGCTGAAATAGACATGGTCCGCCTCCAAAGACGCAATCTCTTCAACCACGGATTCGACAGGTCGCGTTTGATGCACCCCCCCGCATAGATGCGGCACGATGCAGAAGGTGCATTGCATTCGGCAGCCCCACGATGTGCGGACCATCGCAACCTTTGGAAATAGTGCATGCCAGCGCGGCAGTTTCTCGGCGGTCCAAATGGTGCGGTAATGGTGAGCGTTCCAAAGATCGCGACGCGGTGTCGGCAGCGTTGCAGGATCCGGAAAGAGGGGCCAGGGCAGGGCTTCGCTGTCAATCCAGGTTTGATCGGGTAAAAGCACCTGCGGGATGCCTTCCAGGGTTTCACCTGCGCCGATGGCGTTGATAATGCTCTTGAAGGGTAAACAACCTTCGCCACGGACGATTGCATCGATGGCATCAATACGATAGTCCGCGGGATCGACCGTTGCATGATGACCGCCGACAATAATCCGTGTTTGCGGCAAGTGACGCCGCACCAATATTGCAATGTCCTTGACGCTGGATGCCTCGTGGCTGTAGCCGGTGATACCAACGAGATCTGGCCGGAAGCGTCCCAGCATCTGCGCTAAAGCCACCCAAGGCCAGGTAGCTAGACGCAAGTCCAAGACACGAAGCTTGTGCTCGCGGCCGGCCGCGGCGGCCAGGTAACCAAGCTCCAAAGGCTCCATAAGCTGGAACGCCTGCAAACCGAGCACGGATTTCAGTCGTGCCCGCGGTTTGATGAGCAGAATACGCATTCGTGTGGCCTCCCAAGCCCTGCTTCCATCCGCTCAAAACGATCGCGGCCCTGATCAAAACACTTATTCAGCTCGTTACCGGCAGACAATCCCCGCCAAATCCGCTCGCCAACGTTTGGCAATACGCCGCATGTGCTCTAATTGCTTGGTGTCGGCAGCGGCGATGACCCCGGCGACCATCTCAACGCTCAAATGCTTGTTCGCGTCGATTCGGGCAGCATAGTTGGCTGGTGGATTATGCCGGATATCGTCGATCATCTTTAGGAGTTCGTCATGTAACCCATTCGGATTGCCCCGGTAATCGAGAATCAACTGATGCAGTTGACCCCGTAAACCGCTCCGGTACGTAACGCCAAGGCTTCCCAGAGGCTGGAAGGCTCGACTCCAGCCATCAATTATCTGTTGCTGTTCCGCATTGAGCCGGCCCAGCCAATACCTCCATTGTCGCGTGGCGAGCGCGGCGTAATCCCGACTGATATCGCGATGCGCTGCACTGCGAATCGCCAACTCGTTCTCATCACTCCTCTGCTTGAGCCCCGACTCCAACGCCTTGATCTGGACCGCAGATAAGCTTGCCAAGAGATTCCCGGCGCCAATGGAGCCCCGCTCAAGAACACGATACCAATCGCCCTCGATGCGCCTGCTGTAGGCCAGGATCGCAGCGTAAGTGATCGTGTCGCCGCGCAGATCACCATCCAGGTCATCTAGAAACGCCAAGTACTCGGGCATCTGGGTTTGACAATGCCAGTCGATGAGATCAGCGATGTCCTGCTTGAGCCGATCGCGCTGCCGCGCGTCCTGGTTCACCAGCCGCTCGACCTGCTGCACCATCAACCAGTCGAGTTGGCTATATCCAAACTCGACCAGGCTGCACCCCGCGATCAGGGAGGTAAGTATGAAACCCGCGAAGAGGCTGCGACGACGGCGAAACCACTGCATGGATTCCATATCACGCGGCTTTCGCGAAGCCTTTTAGCCGAGCAACAGCGAGCGCCGCTGCAGCAACCAGAAGCAGCCAGCCCAGTAGCGTTAGTGCAAGAACGCTTTTCATCTGCCCGATCGCGAACGGTAGAGAATCCAGTTCCATCAGCCGCTCAGGCATCAGCAAGAACGACGGCATCGCTGCACTACCGCAGAGATTCCATGCCGCGGCTGCAAAACAGAGTAATCCGACGATCGTCAGATCGACTACCGATATCATCGGACCAGGCACTAAGCTGCGCAAGCGCCCCAGCAGCCAGAAGCAAGACAGTGCGGCCAGCGTGATCGCGAAGCCACCGACTCCGAAGTGATAAGAGATCAATTCCCGACCGAGCAGGAACGGCACTAGAACGGGCGCAGATACCGTGAGTACACCGATGGCAATGACCGCTATGCGCCCGAATGTGCCGCCAGGGTGCGAGTGGATTGCCGCCGCCGCACACAAGGATAGGCCAAGCGGAAACGCAAAGGCGAAGAATAGCGGAATCACCTCAACACCGTAGAGGTCGCCATCAGAAAGCTCCGGCATGCCGGTTGCGGCCAGTTGCCCTTCGATCAGCTTACCGACCGTCAATGATAGAACGATCAGCACCAGTCCACTTATCCAAAGACCGAGCTGATAACCCGCATGTGTCTGCACTGAGCGCAAAAACCGATCGAACAGGAGACGGGGTGCCTGTTGTGTCATGGCGCTCTGTCCGAAGCTGCTCGCTGATATTGAACCATCAAGTGATCCGCGCGAGCATACGTCGATTGCGAGTCAATCGCGCCCAAAGTTTGCCGGTTGTAAACCAGGTGACATAGAAGCTCTCCGACAGCCATCGATGCATTGAAGCCGGACGTAACGCGGTGAGGATATCCTCGGCGGCGCAGAGCTCATAGGTCAAACCGAGACTGGCTGCCATCTGGCCAATGCGCGCCAGATGATAACGATTGGATACGAGGGTTAGGGGGCCTCGCGCATCGCTCTTCGCCAGCAGTTCCCGAACATTGCGTAGATTCGCGAGGGTATCGCGGGACGCCTGCTCCAGCCCGATAGAAAGATCGCGGCCACCGGAAAGCCCACGCAGCATTTGCTCTCCGGTTTCGGCCTCCGTCAACCGCGAATCACCGGTTCGTCCACCAAGGATCAGAATTGAGACGCTCCCTTTGCCCTCGACAAGCCGAGCTGCCGTCGTGAGACGTGCTCGGTAGTCGTAATCGGGTTGGTCACCGACCAGACGTTTTCCAAAGACCACAAGTCGATCGGTCGAGCCCGATGTTGTTGCGCTGAGTCCGACCGCCATCACCCGACCCAACGACACAAGCAATGGCACTCCGAGAAGAACAACGCAGATGAGACACGTCAGCGCAAGCGTACCGAGTTCGTCCCGATCGATGTCCGCTTTCATACGTAATTGGGGCACGATCACCAGCCTTGAACTGGTTCACGACATGCGCAAATCCGGATCAAGGCAAAACCTTGCGGAAGGGTTAATTAACACAGTGACAGACTCTTTTACAGTGGGCCATCTCATTCAAATCCGCCGAGATGACCGACAAAAGAAAGCTGTTCAGTGCGTCTAAAGCGATGCGAGTTGCGCTCTGATCCGGTTATCCAAGTTCGTCACCCAACCATTGTAGTTCGAATGAATCGTCCGCTTCGACGCATCGAACTTTAGATTCTTGCTACTCACATATCGTATACTGTAACTCGTCGTCGTGAAGGGAATCTCAACGTTCGCCTCATGGTCACGCAAATAAAGCGTACCGACGATTAAACCTGGCTTGGTCTCTTTCATGGCCCAACCTAGACTGTTCCCCGCACTCTGAATAATTTTGCTGACTTCGGTCAGGGTCGCGCCACTGGGAATCGGCCTGTCATTTGCATCTCGAATCGGCTGTGAACGACAACCGCTGAGACCAATCACAGCAACAACAGACAAGAGCAGCACTAAAAAACGCAAATTGAACGGGCGGGCGGAATTACGGATGCGAGACGTCGAGACGACCAGATTAGCTTCCATTTTTATTTGCTCATTTTCGTAATGATAAACAAACGTCCTGGAATTCGCGTTTCAAATCAACCAGGGGTTCGATCTCGTGATGTGATCGCTATCACAACATCGTCTCGGTCGGCAAAAAAGGCATAGCGCAAGCTCCAGTACAGTTCAGCGCAATGCGCTGTTGAAAACGCATGGACAGACGCCCAAGGTGTATACTCAATTGTGATTAGTCCATGTCACGCACCGCAATAGTTTTATCGCGGGCTATTCGCATTGACCAGCCGAGTGATCTCAGCAAACCCATCGGGTACATGCGCCGACGTAACAGGGTAACGCCGACTAAGCGAACAATGCTCCAAGTGTCGCGCCAAGGACGATAGTGACTCGGTCGCAGACCCGCCTGATATCGGGTCAGAATAGGCACGGTCAGCACCGCGGCACCGGTGACGACGCAATCGATCAGCAATTCCGTTTCAAAGACAAAGCCTTCGTTACGGCGCGGTCGAGCGGAAAGGCGCTTGAGGGCAGCGGCAGGGTAAAGCCTGAATCCGGACTGGGTGTCTTGGATACGGCATCCGCACGCCCAGGAAATCCAGAAATCGGCGACGGCGTTTGCAAATCGTCGCAGTCGAGGCGCCTGCTCACGAGATTCGGCGCGGGCCGCGATCACGATGGCATTGGGGTCCGTCATGGCGACGTGCTCGAGCCGTGGGATATCATTGACATTGTGCTGACCATCCGCGTCGATCGTGATAACGCGTTCGGCGCCAAGGACGAGGGCGCAGTCGATACCGCTGGCCAGCGCGAACCCCTTGCCGAGATTCGACGGGTGCCGAAGCAGCTTAAGGACAGGATTGGCGGCGCCCCCCACGATAATATCCTGAATAATCCGCGATGTGGCGTCCGTGGATCCATCATCAATGACGACCACACTGTCGACACTCTGCCGGCAAGCAGCCTTCACGATGTCAAGGATGCTCTGTGCCTCATTGAAGGCAGGGATGATCACGACAGTTCCTTTCACGCCATGGCACCATTCACATTGATGACTTGTCCCGACAAATAACCGGAATCACCAAAGGCCAGATATGCAACGAGGTCGGCGATTTCATCTGGTCTTCCCGTCCTGCCCATCGGCACAAGCCGCTTGATCGTAGCGGCATCAAAGATCCCTTCGGCCTGGGTTTCGGCGATGATTCCGGGGGCGATCGCATTAACGGTCACACCCCGCGAAGCCACTTCAAGCGCCAACGCCTTGGTAGCGCCATGTAAACCCGCCTTCGCCGCGGCATAATTGACCTGGCCGCGATTCCCAATCACACCGGATACCGAGCTGATGTTGATGATTCGCCCCCAGCGCTCGCGCAACATCGGTAGGATCAATGGTTGGGTGACATTGTAGAACCCAAGCAGGGCGACGTCCACAACATGAGACCACTGCAATGCACTCATGCCAGCCATCGGCGCATCGTCATGAACACCGGCATTGTTGACAAGTACCTGGATCGGCCCCTGTTCGAGGATGGCTTCCAGGGCACTCCGGGAAGCGTCTCCATCGCACACATCAAAGACAACCGACTCGGCAATGCCGCCGACATCCCGGATTTCGCGGCAAACGGCTTCGGCACGCTCCGGGTGACGATTCGCATGAACGTAGACCATCAGTCCATCCCGTGCCAAGCGCCTCGCGATACTGGCACCAAGCGCACCACTGGCGCCCGTCACAAGTGCTCGCTTCATCGGTTGACCGGGATTGCGTGCATGAGCGTAATCCGTCCTCGAATGCAGCACTGCCGCTGCGCGGTCACCTCGAAGTGATAAATCGCATTGATCCCGGCGCGCAGTTCTAATCGGGCGGCAACTCGCAGTGGAGCAGTCAACTTGTCCAAGTGCGAAACCATCAGTTCCAGGTCATTCACCGCACCCAGCAACAACGTCGCGTCATCGCCGAGGCGCTCACACAGGACACCATGAACAGCGGCTGCCTGTGCCGCATATTCGGCGCCGTGGACAGCCGGCAAGCCGCTGCCGCAACGCAGTGGATTATCCGGCTTACGGTGAGTGGATGTTTCACAGAGGATTGACTCACTGTCCCAGTCGAGCAGTTGCTCGAGTAAGCACATGTCGCCCGCGTGGGGAAGTTTCGCGTAGATATCGCTCAGGATCATCGTTCGTGACGGCTCAAACTTACCGCGAGCCTAAGGTCAGACCAGTAAGGCAGAAGAATCTCAGCCGGCTCGCCAGATGCAATCGCAGCCAACATTGGCAACGCGCGAGCCGCCGGATTACCAAGCCGCATGGCCTCCAATTCGGGAATCTTCATCGGTGTGGAGGACGCCTGGTGTGGTTGGGGACGCAAATCGAGTTCGAGCATCAGGGGCCCCTCACCGGATCCAGCCTCTCCCAAGAGCAAGGCGCACGCAAAGGGGCAGGTGTGGGGGCGATGAGCGTGCAATGGCTCTGGCCCCGGCACGTCAAAAGCCACTAAGAGGATCGGACCACCGGAGCAGATCATCTGTGCCGCCGCCTCAAGCAGGCCCGCAGCAAAGCTACCGTCGCCAGCCGCAATACTGGTCGACGGCTGTTGGCAGCGCTCCGCGATCGACCAGTAGCCTGCGACCGCGTTATGGACTGAATTTTGAAATACAGTAGGCGATGGCGGAACATGTCGCTCATAGATATCGCAACACATGCTGTCGATCAATGCCATGTCCCCATCGGCCGAAGCGAAGACACTGCACAGCCGAGCCATGTCCGGATTCGCGGTGGAGGTTGCCTGCCGGGCAGCAGCCAACCCAAGACGCGCCGCCAGGGTGGAACGCCGACGTTCATTCGGACTTAGCCCCACCGGCGGACCGACCCGCAAGTTATCGGCTAGATAGGGTAAATCGCCTCGCAGCACCGCCGCGGCGCTCTCCCAGTCGGCAAGACCCGGTCCCGCGATGCCGATGCCCAGCGGTGACAGACGCATCAGCCTCGACCAAAGACGAGCGCACAATTGTTGCCGGCGAAACCGAAGGCATTGCTCAAGGCACGCTTGATTGGACTTCGCTGAGTGCGACGAATCAGTTTGAGCGTGAGCTCGGGGTCCAGCGTTGATGTACTTAGCGTCCCGGGAACCAACCCATCACGCAGGCACAGTATTGACAGCACGGCCTCGACGGCCCCCGATGCGCCGAGCGCATGACCAGTCCACCCCTTGGTTGCTCCGGCACATGCCACGTTGCCGAAAACCGCCGTGACGGCCCGGTCTTCGGAGGCGTCATTGGCTGGAGTTCCGGTGCCGTGCAGGTTGATGTAATCGATCTCGCTGGCGTCCAGGGCTGCGGCTTCAAGCGCCGCAAGCATCGCGAGCATGGCGCCCGCGCCTTCCGGATGCGGCGAGGTCATGTGGAATGCGTCGGCGCTCTCGCCATAGCCAAGGAGTGCAATATCCGCGTCGTCGCGAGATAGATCCAATAGCGCAAAGGCGGCACCTTCACCGATACTGATACCGGTACGGCCCTGCCCCCAGGGTGCGCAAGGCACGGATGACAGCAACCCGAGCGCATGAAACCCCATCAAGGTCGTCGCACAAAGCGTGTCAACCCCGCCGACCACCGCAGCGTCACATAAACCAGCGGACAAGGCGCGGTGCGCGGCCGCAAAGGTCTTGGCTCCGGATGAGCAGGCCGTGGAAATGACCAAGGCCGGGCCATGCAGTCCGAGCCGACGACGGCAGTAGTCGACGAGGGATGCATAAGCCTGCGTAGAGGAAAATCGCAGATCCTCGCAAAGACCCGCTGTCGAATGCTCTACATGGCTTTGATAACAGATCTCGGTGTGGCGGATTCCCGATGTGCTGGTTCCTAGGAAAATACCGATCCTGCCAGCCCCCAATCGGTCCCGCGCTGCACAGACGTGATCTACAAAGCCATCGGTGCCCAATGCAAGTTCCGCGAGACGGTTGTTGCGACAATCGTAATCGAGTAGACCCTTGGGCAAGGTGACGTCCTCGACACCGTCCACGATCCCGACCCAAGACGGCGCGGAGACCTCCTTGAACGCGCAGGGGCGCAATCCGGTTCGCATCGCCGAAATGGACTCAAGGTTCGCACGACAGCCCGCGCCCAGTGCTGTGGTGAGCGTGCTGGCGCGGATCCTGGCGGGAAGAATCGGCATGATCGTTGAGTAGTTGCCTTCCAAAACATCGCCAGTTAACACGTTGCGGGGCAGTCTACCCAAGAGGCTCGCTCTTCGCCAACAACAGCGACGTGAAATACGCGAGGAGGATGCCCGCGGCTACCGTAAATCCGATCGCTTGCAGCGCTGGAATCGCGGATAGTGCCAGCAAGGCGAACATCGCAAAGCTGGAGGCGGCGCAGAGACTGACCGAGAACAGTGTGCAGCGCCGGTCTGCGTCATCTTCGAAGGCGCGATTCAAAAACAGACTGTAGTCGATGGCAAGCCCCGCGACCAACAACAAAGACACCAGATGGAACAGATTGGCTGCACCCTGGACTATCAACACAAGCATGAAGGTCATAACCAGGGTGATGCCGATTGGCAGGAGGGCACGACCCAGTCTGCGCGAACTGCGCAACGCGATGGCGAGGACAAGAGCGATCAGTATTGCCGTGATAACCAGCTTGCCGAGGGTTTCGCTGAAAAATCCGTCCATCAACTCGGCCGCACCTCTGCCTAGATCCAGGTAATGCAGGCCATGGTGCTCGGCCAGATCCTGGAGCGCGACCTCCGACGCAGCACCGTCGACACCCGACAACGGCACAAGACCGAGCCAGCGATCCTCAAGTCGCTGCAGCAGCATCGCTGCGGGCACGGCGATGAGTCCGTTAGCGAGTTCTGCGACTTGCAATGGGGCCAGGGTTCGGGAATCCTCCACGGCATCGAGAAAAGGCGCGAAACGTTCGAGGCGAAACGGCAGATCGGCATTGGCGACCGAAAGTCGTTCGATCAATTGCGAACGCTCGGGCAAGGACGCGCGACGCGCCTCCTGTTCGCGTGGGCTCGGCAGCCAACGCGCGATCGAATTGAACCCATCGATCAGGCCCTGCTCTTGGAGTGCCATCAAATCCGGAAGCGCCGTCTCCAAACGCTCCAGCACGTCCGTTTCCGTATCCGATACAGCATAGAGCAGACGCGCGACGTCAGGGGCACTAAGTTGTGCGCGGATTAGTCGGTCCTTATCGATCTCGGCCTTGGGCACCGTGCTCAAACGGCGAATATCGCTCTCCCACGGACTGCCCTGCATCATCAGGGTCAGCCCGAGCCCGGCCAGACTGCCGAGTAAAAGCCAGATGCCAACCCGCGGCGTCCACTGCGGCAGCGTTGCAGACAACGAGGCCAACCACCGTCGCTCCGGCAACCGGTAGCCCGCAGGCATCAGCGCAGGCAGCAGGTAACGCGAGGTCAGTGCAGCGGTGCTCAAACCTGCTGCGGCGAAGATGCCAAGCTGCGATAACCCATCGAAGCTGGTCCACGCCAGCGCCCCATAGCCGATTACCGATGTGAGCATGCCGAGCATCAGGGCCCGCCAGACCCGTGCAGTGCGTTTCGGGTTATTGCCTGGAAGATGCGTAAAGACATGCACCGGATAATCCAACGCCACGCCCAGCAGGGTGATCCCCAAAGCCAAAGCGATTCCTTGAACCTCGCCGTAAAGCAAAGACACCAGTGCCGCGCCGACCATCACGCCGCTCAACAGCGGCAGCATGCCAAGCAAAACGAGTGCCGCGGAACGAAACGCGAGGACCAGAATAACCGTTACAGCCAAGGTTGCGGCGACGCTGAGAGCTTGCGTTTCGGTCTTAATTCGCGTCTCGGATCCCACGGCGAAATAGCCCGGACCCGCCAGCTCCAGCGTCAGAGCGTCACCTTGCGAGAGGGCGGCGAAGGCATCTTGGATGCGCTCCACAGCACGACGTTGAGCGTTGAGATCCGATGCCATAGCGCTGGTCACGACAACGAGCAAGGCATCGCGGCTATCGGGACTGAGCCAGACCCCGTGCTGCCTGCTCGGCGCCTGGCGCGGTATCAAAGAGTGCAGGAATTGGCGATAGCATGCCGTTGGATCCGCCGGGAGAGATTGCCGATCGAGCAGAGCCACGCCCGAGGCCAGCTCCGACAGACGCGCCTCAAGGGCGACGCGCAGGGCGGACAGGTTCAGGGCCTGAGCACAGGCGTCCAGGGGACCAATCAGATAGCGATAACGGAACAGGGTCTCGTCGACGGGACCGATCATCTCCGCGATGTCACCGTTGGCGACCTGAAGAAAGGCGTCGTCACCACGTAGCGCCTCGGCCAACGCGCGGCTGGCATCGGCCAAAGCCTCAGACGGTTTCTCACCATGGACGCGCACCAGTAGGGTGCGGGCGGCAATGCCGCCGCGCACCTGCGACAGCAGCACATGGTCCTGCTGGGACGTCCCGCTGGGCAGGAAATGCGACAGATCTGTTGAAAGCCTCAGGGTGAATCCATTCCAGACGGCCAAGAGCACGAGGCCGACGAACCACGCCAACAGCAGGATCCGAGGCCGCATCGACATGGGTATCCATCCGCGACTAGGGCTCACGCGACAGTACCTGCATGCGAATCCGGCGCTGGTCGCCACTGCGCTCCAGCGTCTCGATGACTTGGATCGTCGCGCCGTCTCCACTGATCCGAATGCGCTGAATCAGGCTCGACACAGCGCTGGTCAGAGGCGCAAGGTCCAGAATCCACCGCGCCCCATCGGCCTGATAGTCCAGCCGATAATGCTCGCGTAGGGCAGTGAGATCGCCCGCGAAGGTCGCACGCAATGCATCGACCATCGCCGCGAGCGGTTTGATGTCGGTAACGACCAACTCCCTAGCGACGCGGCCATGACTGATGAGCTGCATGCGATCCCCGTCCAGGGCGAAGCCATCGCCGCTATCGCTGATCCGTCGGATGCGATCCGGAGCCTCGTAAACGAGCTGTCCGCGCGTGCTGAGCGGGATGTCGATCAGCCCCGACTGCACCGTCTCCTGATAAGCAAGGTCAACCCACCTGACCCCGGTAAGCAGCTCCATCAGCGCGGCGAGGTCCAACTGATGGTCCAACCCGTCGGCAGCGACGTTGAACGAGAGGGACCAGGCGAGGATCGGCATGGCCGCTGAGCAATACCAAACTCGGTTAGGGCGCGCCCTGCACGGCATCCTCGTCCTCCCAGTAATCGTAGAAGTTAAACCAGTTATAGGGCGCCTCACGCGCGTAGTGCTCAAGCCGGTCCGCATAGCGCTGGGCCCATTCAGCGAGTGTGTCATGGCGCCGAGACCGATCAAGCACCAACCGCTCCGTCAGCAGTTCGAAATAGACGTCGTAACGGTTACCGCCACGATACAGGCCAAATGCCAAAATCACCGGTACCCCGGTCACTGCAGCCAGACTCAGCGGGCCGGTCGGGAAGGCTGCTTTACGGCCGAGAAAGCGACAGCTCACCGTCGGCTCGCCGGGTTTGTGACGGTCGGCGAGTAGACCGACAAACCAGCCAAGATCCAGGCTCTCCTTGACCGCAAGCAGTGGCTGCGCCGCGGCGAGAGAGATCACCGAATCGGCGATGTTCGGATTGAGCGCATGCAGAAGCTCGGTGATGACGCGGTTGTGCGCCGGATACATGAGAACTTTCAGGCGAAGCTGCGCTTGCTCGATCGCGAGGGCACGCAGGATCTCGAAACTGCCCAGATGCGAGCCAAACAGGAGACAACCCTGCCCGGCCTCGAACCGAGTGGTGACCAGCTCAGGGCAATGCAGACGAATGTCCAGCGCCCCCCGACGACCGGCCAACACGAAGACACGGTCAAGAATTGTCTGGGCGAAACAATGGATGTGGCGGGCGATATCCAATAGCCGAGCCGGTCTAACCAGGACCTGACTTAAGTAACGACGCGACGCCCGCCGCTGCGGTCCTGCCTTGATCAGGAAATAAAGCGTAATCGGGTAGAGCAATGCGCGCGCTGCGGGGCGTCCCAGATGCAACGCGATCGCGAGAATGAGACGAAGCGCAGAGCGGCTGCCGCGTTCGGGTTGGCTCGACCAATCGCTCATCAGCATATCCGCGTGTCAGGACTGCGCCACGGCAGGCAACAACAGACCGGAGCACACGGGCACGTCCTCGCGCAGACATCGGAAGCAGATCGCCGGGGCCTTGGCTGCCGGCGTGAAGCACAGCGTCACATCATCGCCGGGAAACACGGGACGATGGAATTTTACGCTCGGAACAGCCGCGACAGGGCTTCCCCATGCGGCAAGGACAAACTCAAGCAAAAGGGATCCAGGAACGATCGGATGGCCCGGAAAATGACCCTTCAATGCCGGGTGACCCATCGGGAGGCGGATCCGCTCGGTCTTCAACTCAGACATGCCTCCGTGCTGTGGGTCAGTCGCATTGATCGGCTCGCGCGTCCAAGAGGCGCAGCAGGCTCTTTCGCGGCAGCTTCCCCGCCTCGTTGCGGGGCAACGCGTCGACGAAAACAATCTGGCGCGGGTAGAAGACCGGATCGATGCGACCCTCCAATGCGGCAATCATAGACCGACGGTTCAGTCCAGGGGCAACAGCAATCACCGCGAGGCGCCCCACAGGATCCTCGACCTCGTCAGGCGCTACGAAAACGCCATCACGCACGCCTTCGATCGCGTTCAACTTCAGGTTCAAATCGGCGAGAGAGGCGCGCTTGCCTCCAACTTTGATCATCTCCTCGGCACGTCCCAGTAGACGAAAGCGACCGTCCGCGTCGAATTCCAACAGGTCGGATAGCGGCACCGCGGTCGGCAGAAAGTCGGCCGTCACGCTGCATCGATCGGCCTGTCGGGCCGTTCGCACGCTGTCGTACCAGGTCCAGGACGGATCCCGGCAGGTGCGGCGACTGGCAATCGAGCCGGTTTCCGTGCTGCCGTAGATCTCGAATACGCGCGTCGCCAAGCGTGATTCGACCTGTTCGGCGAGCGCTCGCGTAAGCGGTGCTGCCGCCGAGATCACCATGTCAAGGGCCGGCCAATCGAAGTCGGCCTCAACGCAACCGGCCAGGTGAACCGGTGTGGTCACCAGGACCCGTGGCGCCGTGGCGCACTCAAGCGCGCTTCGGATATCGACCGGGAATAGGGGGCACCCCGAAACAACCCTCGCCCCGGTCACCAAGGGCAACATGATCGACGTCTCGAGACCATACATGTGCTGAGGCGGAACGGTAGCGACGATGCTGAACTGCCTGTCGATACCGAAGCGATTCTCAGCCATCAGCGCGCAACCGACGAGATCGCCCCAGCGCTTTGGATGGGGTCGGGGACAGCCGGTGCTACCGGAGGTGAAGGCCAGGAATGCCGTCTGCTCGGAGCTGATGTGCGGCATGAGGGGAACGTCGGGCGCTAAAGTCCCCGGCTCCTCGACCAAACAGATCGGAAGCGCAAGACTCTCCAGGAGTTGGTCCCCGACACAGATAGCACCGGGATAGTCCCGGGCGATCTCATGGACCGTTGCCGCGAGCCGGTTTGGCGGAAACAGGTTCACCACGCCCCGGATCAGCGCGGCAGCGAAGACCAGCGCGAACCGATAGCGATCCTGACAAAGATTGATCAGGTAGGGCGCATTCGGTAGCGTCCGGCTCAAGGCGGTCGCATTGTTCAGGAATTGCTGGTGTAAGACCGGCTGCATGCTTCTCGCCCGCCCGGTGAGAAAGAGCACGCTATCAGACTGAAATCCCGATAAAAGCGGCAATGACTGCGGTGTCTCAAGCACGCAACGCCCCCCCCCGTTCAGTCAGCGTAGATCCAGGCGTAGAGACTCGCGCACGGAAACCAGGAAAGGCGCGTGCTCATATCCCCGCAGTATGATGAGCCGAATCGGATACTCCACGACGAACAACAACCCGATGAGCAGATAGTTCACGAAATTGGTGAAAACCGACCACCAGAGCGGCGATGCGAAGAGCCCCAACAGGACGCACTCCAGCCCCATCAGTACGAAAAACGATGTCCAGACAACCGTGAGTCGATAGCCATAACGCGCGACCGGTTCAGCCAACTCTCCACGCGCGCGCTGGCCGACCAGTATGATGAGGGCCGTCCGTCCCGGCAGCAGAGTGCGACCAAAGACCCAGGCGAGACTGAAGCAGATCATCACAGGGGGGACCCGTGCAAAAAGATCTGCGTTCCCCTGAAACTGGCCAAGCACAGCAGCGGCGAGGCTCGTCAGCGCAAGAGCGAGGAAGACCGGCGACCGGGAACCAAGCCAGAAGCTCGCCAAGAGCAACAGCCCAAGCCACAACAGGCCCAGCGCAGGGGCTGCAAAGGTGGCCCCAAGGTGGTTTACAAAAGGATAAGCGATTACCAGGGCGGTGAGCACCGGCGCCGACTTGACCATCAGACGTTGAGCTGATCTTGGATGTATGCGGTCAAGTTCTCGAGAGAGCCGAGGATTGTCTGAAGATTGGGATTGTCGGAACTGATCGTCACGCCGTATTCCTTTGACACGGCCAAAACAAGCTCAAGTGCGTCAATCGAATCCAGTCCTAATCCACTGCCGAATAACGCCTCGCTCGGTTGAATCTCTGTGATACCGGCATCTTCGAGTCGCAGTGCACGTACCAGAAGGTGCCCAACTTCTTGAAGCGATGGACCCACAACAGTCGCCGTCTTTAACATTCGTGTAATCTCCCCTTGATGTCGTGAAGCTCCATCGGCTCAGTCGCATCGCTCATCGCGTTGTGCAGCCGCGACACGATCGGGCATGCGTACGGACGTGAAGACGCGGAACTGCACCAGTCGACGCACGCGAAGCCCCAAGGCATCCGAGCCCGCCATATTGATCAGGACACCGCTCAGCCCCCAATCGATCCAATGGATGGACCATCGATCAGGGTCTCCTCATCTCGCCGACAGGCCAAATACTCGCTCAGCAGGGAAAATTTCACCGATCGGGCGACCGAGACGAATCCCGCCCCCCGCAACGCGTTTAGGATGACGCTCGGCGGTACGCATTGATCAACAGTGTCCCAATAGTACCGCATCAACCTGCCTGCGTCGCCGCTGCCCGTCACCAACGATGCCAAGGCCGGCACCAAATGTTTCAGGTAGAGCTTCGTGAATAGACGGCCGACAGAGGATTCAGGAGGAACCATTTCCAAGATCAGCAAGCGACCTCCCGGTCGCAGGACGCGGGCAAATTCGGCAAAGGTCACCCCAAGGTCTGCAACATGGCGCAGCGCGTAGCCCATCGTGATGACGTCGACACTCTGATCAGGCAGAGGGATCTGCTCGGCGATCCCGACCAGGCGCCAACGTACGCCTCGTTGTCCCGCAATACTCAGCATCGGCAGGCTCGGGTCGAGCGCCATCACCTCTCCACCAGTGCCGACTAGCCCTTGGGCATGCGCGGCCATCACACCGGTGCCGCAGGCACAGTCAAGCACGCGCTGGCCTTCCTTTACGCCGGCACGCATCATCGCTTCTTTGCGATAATGATCCCCCCGGTTCAGACTCATCCAGTCATTGATTCGATCGTAATTCCCGGCTGTTCGATCGAACAGGGCCCGGATATAAGCGACCCGGTCTTCCTGAGCAGCGTAGTGCGCCGGTAGGACCGGATGCGGGGATAAGGTGTGTTTTTGCGCCGGCTTTGGCATGGACTTCCCTCTCACTCATGTTCTCGATCGGTGCACCCGGCACGGTCTCTGCGTGTCTTCGCGATCGAAAAATGTGCTTCGATCTCGATATCCAGATCGCGGCGACAGATCGCCCCGTGAAGATAGATGATTCTGGACTCCTCCCCGATCCAAGCGCGCAGCGAGGTATCGACGTCGTCAATTCGGTGTGCGTCACGCAGGTAAACCTTCAACAAAGCAGGTGCCGCATGCATCCGCGGCCTGGTTTTGATCGGCGATTCTTTGATGAGAACCTGAAGGTTACGGATCGTCTCACGAAGCTGCCGCGACAGGCTTCCGGGGTGCATCGTGAGATGTCCGACGATACTGGCTGTTCCCGAGACAGCCAACTCCCAAGTCTGTTGCGGGCCCTCGAACCCGGTCGCGCGGGCGAAGGACGGCGCTCGCGGCCCGTATTCCAGCGGGTAGCGGTATGCGCTGCGCTGGCGCGGATTCTCCAACGGCGCCCCTGGCAAACGGCCCGCGAGCAGGTGGACGGACAACCCCGGGGCATCGCAGCCGATGGCCGTAGCCGCCGGCAAACTTCGCTCTGGGATGGTCGACTCAGCAAAAGCCAACGCCCGGCCCACACAAAATGCCTGATAGCGCTCGATGCCGCGGTCACTGTCATTGATCCGATGAACATAGTTCCAGATGCGCAGGGGGTGCGGGCAGGCGCTGCTTTGAACAACTCCGAGGAGGCGTCGATAGGCCTGGTAGGTCAGACGCGTCAGGTCAGCATCGTCAGATTCGACGACCAGCACATGCGCAAACAAAAAATCCTTGCCGCCGACATAGCCGACACCATCGGCACAGCCCGCCGTAGTGGCGTGGGGCAAACACCAGACCTCGCGACTTGGTGATCCCGCGAGAGGCCGGGCACCGATTGTGATACGCCGAGGATCGGTGGCGTCACGGCCGTGGCTGATACCAAAACGGATATCGGCCAAAACGGCGCCATCCGGGCCGTCGGCTTCGTCAATTGGGTACTGGATCAGACCAGACGCACCGAACTCCAGTCTCTGCCTCTCACAAGCCGCTGGCGCCGCCACCTCTGTCATGGCCGTTTGACCGCGATACACAGTACTTCGGTTGGCTCATGTTTTGATTGGGCGGGCGGCCAAAGACCAACGTATTCGCGCAGACCAAAATCACGACGAGACCACCAAGGGCTTTCAGTCACCACCTTGTGATCGTCGACCTCAAAGCCCGCAGCACGCACCAGTTCGATGTAACGATCAGCGGTGTGTTGAGCTTCGTATGGATGCCGAAAAAACCAACGCACAATGCTCGACTCGATGAAACACCGACAAGACTCCGCGAGCAACATCACACCGCCGGGGCGCAGGACCCGATTCAACTCGGCCAACGCCTCACGCTGCTTCACCATATGGTGTAGTAGTTGGTGACAGAGCACGAGATCCACGGACTCATTCGCTAACGGGATATGAGTCGCGCACCCTTGCTTGAGAACGCACTCGGCGGATATCGCCTCGCGGCGTATCAGACTGCGGCCCTGCTCAATCATGTCGATGTCGATGTCGATCCCGGTGATTCGCTCCGGCGAAAATGCAGCATCGAGTAATGCTGCCGCGGCGCCGCAGCCACATCCGATATCGAGGATATGCCCGTCGACGATGGTATCACTTCCCACCATGCCGACCAGCCGTGTTAATGCCTCGCCCAGCACATATTGACGCCAAATCTCTGTGCCCAGAAACCAGCGCCCAAAGCGAGTCTCGCGGACCCATAACAGGTCGCCATCGTTTTTCGCGCCCAACACTCGATCTGTCATTCCGTATTCCATTCCCACTGCGTGAGCTCGACCAACTCCTTCGACTGAAACAGGAACCAGGTGATGACAAAACCGATGGTAAAACCCGAGTTTTGATCAACCAAGGGACTGTCTTCAAACACCGCTCCAGTCAGATTGTCGTAGAGTGCGTAGACACTGATAAGCTTATTGCGGTCACGGTGGTAAAGGCTGGTCCTTAATCGTGCGCCTGCGAATCCTGCACCGGTCTCGTAGGCCGGTCGCCAGAGTGTCGCATCGGAGACATCAACTTGATAGTAATAACGATTCAGCCCTTCGGAATTCCACAACGCCTCGACGCCGAACGACCACTTCATCGGCTTTTCAAACACGTCGACCTGACGCCGGTATATCGCTCGCGGCGTGATCGCATAGCCCACATAGTCTACGCCATGACCGATGGCAACCGCCGCACGGATCGGCAAATCGAGGATGATGGATTGCTGAGCGTTCGACGTCGTCCATGGCTTGTAGCGCAGCATGGGGCCGATTTCCAGGATGGGATCCAAGTTATCCATACCTGCGCGAACGCTGTTTTCGCTATCGACGGGCACGTTACCGAACAGACTAAAATCGAAGCGCATCCGGCTCGACGCTCCAAGCACGCCTTTTATGCCTTCTTCATCGGCCTGAAGGTATCGCCCGCGGTAGATCGGCATTACGAAAGGATAGGGATAAATACCGACTTCGCTGGAACCCCGGTAATCCGGTACTCGGATCGCTCCGGCACCGACGCCGACCTCCCAGAGCGGTAATTTCTCGGCAGCAACGACTGAAGCCACGCTGGCGAGAAAAACGATCGCAAATAAAATACTCGTTCGCGCCATTCGCATCCTTTCTTGAGGTCACTCCAGCAACTCGTACAGATTCCGTATGAATTCTCAAACAACGAGAGTTCGGACGAAATAGATGAACGCTCATTTTCGAAATCACTCAAATCGCTGGATTTCTGCTACGCACCGACCTGTCCCGCTCTCGTATCGTACAAGACCGGATCAACCGGCACTCCTTACTAACGTTTAGTCAACAGAGGGCTGCAGCTATGACCCTTAAACGCGGCGCGGAAACCATGCTAAGGGGCACTCGGGCTGCGGACGCCAACATTCTATACGCGCACAGGCGTGTATTCCATAGCGTCGCATCACAGACAGTGTGCGGTGTAACCGTTCGCCGACAGGCTCCGCACTCCGGCAATCTGCGTTCGTCCGCTCGCCAGCGCGCGGCATCGGAACATCAGAACCGGAACCCACTCGTCTGATCATTCCGCACGGTCGACAACAGGTCCGACGAGCACCTCTTCGTACCCGACATAATCACGCATCTGCGCGATGACCCTGCCCAGCACCGGGACCAGATCCGGGGCCTTGATGCGCTTGCGGTCGATTCCGTCGCAGCGACCGAATAGGGCGTCGCGCAGATGATCCTCTGTCTGCACCTGGGATGTGAGATCGCCCAGGAGCCGGGCGACGTCGCTGTGGGTGGGCGCGGCATCGATTGCGTGGAAGAGGTCATTCAACGCATCCAGCAGGGGCGCCGCATCCGGATCGAGCCCTAACTCCGCCGGGTTCAAGGTCACGCGGCGCTCGGAGAACCGGCCAACCCAGACTCTGAAGCTCTCACGCTGTAATGAGTGATAGAGCGGCGCCTCGCTGATCAGGAACAGCATCAGATTGCGCGCATTGGCGTAGTAGGGCGCATCGCGAACCAGCCAATGCCGGTCGCGAATCAAACGATGGACGCGGATATGCTCGCGGAAGTCTGCCGCCTGCAATTGGTCCAGGATCAGAATCGTCGACTCGGCTTCGCTCAGGGCGCAAGCCTGGCTGACGATATCGTCGAGTGGTTCGACCGGTGACGCCAGACGGCCGTACTCGTCGACCCCCGGGGGCAAGATCACCTCCGGGGTTGGCGGCTCGCTGTCCGAAAAATCATGATAGAGGATGTGGGGGGTGTCGAGCGCATGGGCGAGCGCCGTGGCGAAGGCGGTCTTGCGCCGTTCGCCATCACCCTGGATGCTGAGGGTGCGGATACGCCTGGGTGTCTCCCGCAACAGACAACGGACCTGAAAGGCGTAGTCGTCGTTGGAGTCGAAACCGTGCTCCGCCATCGATTCGCGCAGTGTGCTCATGGCCTGATAATAACGCCGACCTGCTCCGGATCACATCCTTCGCGGTGACTCAGGCAGACCGCGTCCGAGTCGGCTCGTGCGATGACCGATGGATCAAGGCATTGTCATGAATGCTCGGTTGTTCAAGTAGCCAAGACCCCGGACTATTGGATTTCCACCAGGAGTCGTCGAATGTGCGGCGCGGCTAATCGAACCGCTTCGACAGATGGATGTGAATGGGAATCCCTGTAGAGCAGCACCCCGTCCGCATCATGATAGGAGCAGATGTCTCCAGGGCAGAAGACATCCATTAAATCGACAACTCGCAATCGTCCAGTCTGTTCCAGCGCGGCAAGCCTTGAATCCAGCGGCATCCGACGCTCGAGGGTCTGCTCCTTCGTGTAATAGAAGCAGGGCCCGCCGAACGGGGCAAACCACTGCCTGGAAGCGATAACGGGCTCGCACATAGCCTCACGCGTGAACGGAATTCCGTGGAGAATGGCAAGCCGGATGCCCCGCTGCGCCAATTCGTCCGACAACCGTATCAGTCCGATCTCCAGTTGTGCCAGACTCTCTTGTGAGGCCAAGGTTGGCTGGGGCGGAGAGAAACGCGCCATGTCGCTGACAAGGAAAACCCAGTCACCTTCTCGAAGTGACGAGATCAGGACAGGGGCGACGGCTTCCCAGTAGTAATCAATGACTTTGCTGCGTACCCCGATATGCGGTACCTCGGGAACGGGTGGCGTCGCCCAGGCCGAAGCGATCGTGACCGCGTAATCATCATTCAGCACCAGCTCATCGAAAGCCTGTGTAAAGGACGCGGAAAATGAATTGCCGAGGACCAGGATCCTGCGCTCGGCCGAGTCGAAATCGCCGAGCGTGCATCCATCAATCGGGATGACCTTGCCGATCTCGCGATTCTCCGACAGGATGCAATCCTCCCCGCGCCATGAGGACTGACGATCAGGCATGACATACACATCGGTCAGTGACTCGATACCGACTGCCGCGAGCTGTGGATGCGTGCCTGTGTAAAGTCGGACGCCGGGTACGCCGCCGAGCAACACCAGCGCCAGCCCCGCACTCGCAAGAGTCGTCAGTCCGACGCCAATCGTCTTCAATCTGGAGACTGACCACTGAGCATGCCTTAAGGGTTTCTCGAGGTAGCGATAGGAACCCTCGGCCAGCACAACGATCAGTGCAATCTGAAATGGCACGGACCACCAGTCGATTCCGATGGTCCAGCGACTTAAGGATAAAACGCTCCAGTGCCAAAGATAGAGTGAATAGGAGATCAGGCCGATATGGACGGTGATCGGGTGGGCGAAGAGCGCATAGGCACTGGTCTGCTGGCGCAACGAGGCAATCAACAGGACCGTCAGGATAACGAGCGCCGGGGTTGTATACACTGAAAGCGCTTCAGGCATCAGAAAGATCGCGATAATGGCCGCGGTCACGACGATCGGCAGGTGTGCGCTCAGGAATGTCAGTTCGCGAGGTTGACGCTGGTAAAGAGCCAGGAAGAGCAGTGCGCCAGCGCTCAGCTCCCAAAATCGCGGCGGCATCAGAAAATAGGCGGCTGGCTGGTTCGTATGACTCAGAATGATGAAGGCAGCCAGGGAGATCACCGTTAGCACCGCGATGAGAATCACAGCGGATCTTTTGTGCGCTTGGTAAACATGACCAATACCGGCAAACCACAGCAGAAACGGAAAGAGTAGGTAAAACTGCTCCTCGACACCCAGTGACCAGGTGTGCGTGAAGACGTTAAGCTTCGCAGCGGTACCGAAATAGTCCGTCGCCTGATCGAACAGATAGATGTTGGAGAGGCCGAAGAGAGCAAAAAAGCCTGTCTTGAGCGAAGTGTTTGGATTGGGATTAAACAGACAGATCAGGAGACTTGTTACCAGAACACACAGTACCAGCGCGGGCACGAGCCGCTTGATGCGTCGTTCGTAAAAGCCCGCCAGAAATTCGGTCAGCGTTCGACTGTTGCTTCTGTATAGAGACTGAGTGATCACGTAGCCGGAGATGACAAAGAACATATCGACCCCCAAAAAACCACTGGGAAGAATGTCCTGATCAAAATGCCCGATAATGACGCCGATCACCGCAAGCGCGCGTAGCCCGTCGACTTCGGGTCGATAGTTGTCGACAATATTCGTGGCGCTCGTCGGCTTCATGAAACAGATAGTCGAATAGAGGACTTATAACAAGGAGCCCGGAGTCAATGCCGCATCAAACGAAAACAAAGCGGTGCCGGTACGGTTCATCAGAGTCGGGTGACGGATGCGGACCTCGGAGTCCGCTGGCATGCCGAGCCCCTAAAACTCGCTGGCGGGTTCCTCATGGCCAACGGCAGCCGAATCCGGCGGGGCGATGGTCAGAGTGACCTGGGCCGAGGTCAGCATCACCAGGACAATGGTCGCCGACACGGCATCGGCGCCAACGGGTTCCCTCCCCCAATCCGCAGACCAGCAGTGCATCGCGCGCCAGTGCAATCGTTGCCTGTCCGAAGGCGCCGAGATTCAGGCTGGAGAGTGTTATCCCGATCCGACAGGCGGCGATGTAGCGATCCAGGCGTGTCGCGTCTCTTTAACGATCGGCATCAGGGGGCTTCGGCCGACCGGCGTCCCTGCGTCGCGAAATGCTCGACACGGCTGACACGGGCGCCGACGATCGCAAACTCGGCTGCGACGTAGAGCGTGTCGATCAGGATCAACAGACCAACGACGAGGAACATCCAGACGCTCATCGGGGGGTCCACACGGACCGCAAAGCCGCCGCCCGACGCGAACGGCGGGGGCGGGCGGCACGCGTGGTTTCGATAGTGAGCCAGGACTGTGGGGGTGCGCCGGATCGGCGTCGGCAGACTTGGCGACAGCCATCGGTTCAGACGCGTTCATGTTTCATACTGTTCCTGTCATTCGGAATCGGCGTTGGCGCGAGGTCGTGATGCGCTGCCCCCTCCGGGCTTGTCCTGCTTTGGCCGAATCAGGCGTGAGTCTTAGGATCCGATACCGGACTGTTTGGCCAGCACGCGGCCGTCCAGGAATTGCAAGGTGCCGACACCAAGCAGACCGCCGATGACCATGACCAGATAGAATACCGCAAAGGGTTCCTCCAGCAGGGCAAACCCCAGAAGCCCGAGGCCGGCAGTCAATTCGAGTAGACCATTCGGCCAGCGCACGACCTTCGGGCTTGGCGCGACTGCACCCTTGGGTGTGCGCACGAACGGGCTGCGAAAACCGAGTAGGGCTTCCAGGCCGGCACGGGCATTGGACAACAACAGTCCGGTGGTCAGGAACAGGGCGGAGAACACCTCGGTCGCGGTCGCGCGAAATCCCGATCGCGTACCCGCCAGGGCCATGAAGCCAATGGGGCCGGCGAAGCCGAGCGCGGAGGTGACCAGTGCCGCCAAGCTCAGCGTTTTGCCGGCGACCGCGGCACCCGCGATGAAAGGCAGACCCAACACCAGACAGGTTGCGCCGACCAGGAAGGCTAAGGGCTGCCCCATCTGCAGGGTAATCATCAGCTTCTGCCAGCGCGGCAGTCGCGGGCTTTCCCAGATCCGCGGCACAATCTTGACAAAGCACTGGACGAAGCCCTTGGTCCAGCGAAACTGCTGCGTGCGCCAGGCGCGAACCGAAACGGGCAGGACGCCGGGAACCGCCAGATCCCTCATGAAACCCGAGCGCCAGCCGCAGAGTCGCGCTCGCAGGCTCAGATCCAGATCTTCGGTCAGGGTGTCGCCTTCCCAGCCACCTGCCTGCTCGATGGCCTGGCGCCGCCACAGCCCACAAGTTCCGTTGAAGGGGACCGGGAGGCCGAGACGCCACCGGGCCTCCTGCTCGACCTTGAAATGCGCGTCCAGCAACCTCGCTTGGGCACGGGTCAGCAGGCTGTCGTCGCGATTGATGTGGGTCCAGCGGGCCTGAACATAGGCCATATCCGGATGAGCCATGAGGGCACCGACAGTGCGCTGCAGGAAATCGGCCGGGGGCGCGAAATCGGCATCGAAGATCGCGACAAATTCGGCGTCCGAGCGCTCCAGTCCCGCGGCAAGCGCACCGGCTTTAAAGGCCGTGCGCTTGATGCGATGTAGCAGCTCGATCTGAACGCCCTCTTGTCGCAACTCGGCTACAGCCCGTTGGCTCAGCGTAAGTGAAAAGCCGTCGTTGCTGTCGTCGAGCACTTGGATCTGCAGCCGATCTTTCGGCCAATCCATGTCGACCACAGCCTTGAGGACCTGCTCGATGAGGTCGCCTTCGTTGAAAAGTGGGAGCTGGACCAGGACGCTCGGCAGTGTTACAGGCTGCGGCAGCGTCGTGACGAGTCGTCGTGCCGGCGTCAGAAAACGCGCCAGCATCAGTCCCGTCAGGTTCAACGAGGAGAGTGCCAAAAGGATGAGGCCGAGTGTAAGAAGCAGCTCGACAAAAGGTTCCGCCGCGAGCATAGGTCTGTATCCTGTGAGTCTAAAGCAGTGTAGGGGTCGGTTTACAGGCCAATGGCCACGTGAACGACAAGAGGAGTTGCGCAGGCTGACCGACGTCCGCGACGAAGGCAGTGGATTCCGCCTAGGCAGGCTGTTATTAACCGCGAATGCCGCGCTAGGCCCGATGCGTCAGAATAGAGGCAGCTTCGACCTACCGCAAGACCCTGTGCCTGGTCCGGGTCTACCACAGCGTCTACGCCGTCTATCGGTGTGGACTCGATGCAAACCCGGCATCGACCCCGGAGCGATTCAACATCCGGGGGCGGCAATGCATCGGCCCGGCTAAATCGGTTTTCCCATAAGCAAATGTCGGAGAATTCAGTGGGATGATCAGCCTCGGATTGCGTTGCGCGTCGGTCAATCTGTCAGGTCAGTTGCGATGATCAACCTCATGCATCGGATCGCCATTGGTCTGGCGCCTGGCCGCGCGATCCTGGCCGCCGTCGCCATGGCCGGGGCTGTTGTTGCCGTCACGGCACTGTTCGCGCTTGAGCCACCGAAGAGCGACTTGATTCTCCTGCCCGCCTTGGTGGTGCTGCTCTGGGCTGTGCTGGGGGTGGTCTTTATCGACGTCTTCGCCATCGTTCCGCATGTTCCGGACGCGGATGTCAAACACTGGCGCGGTTTGATTCAGAAGCTCTCGCGAGGTCTTTACTGGGCCCTTGCCGCCGGTTTCCTGGTGATGGGAATCGTCGCCGCCGATGTCAGTTTCTCCATCGCGCGTGAGTGGATGAACGAAAGACCAACAGCGCCGCTGTAACCATCGGCGCATGCATTCGGCCCGCGCACTTATCGGCACGGGCCGGCCCTTCAAACGTCGAATCAGACCTTGACTTGCTGGATGCCGGCAATCAGCCAGTCGCCCTCGGATGTCTCCCGGCGATGCTGGACATGCCAGATTTCTCGAAAATCTTCGGCGACACCTTGCTCGTCCTCGCGGATCAGCCCGGAGAACAGCACGCTTGCAACGACGAGATCGTCCTCGTGCTTCACCCCCACCAACTCCGAACTCAGACGCACCACCTCGGTGTATTGGGTACCCTCGATCTTCTGGCGCTCACGCTGAAGATCCGCAAAAAGCCGGGGTGTCGTGTACTCGCGAATATCGCGCAAGTCAGCCTCGTCCCAGGCTGCCTGAAGACGGATGAAATGGGTCTTGGCGCTTTCCAGGAAACCCGGGCCGTCAAACCAGCTCGGGACATCATCGTCGCCGGCGACGGGACCGCTCTGATCACCCATGCCGGGGTGCAGGATGCTGCTGTCCGGCCGCCCGCCGAAGGCCGCAGACTTTGCTTGAATCCGGCGCTCATAGGCTGAGGCCGGCCCTGGCTGCGCAAAGCCACCGCCGACGCCTGCCGCGGCCACGCCCGGCCTGGCCTGACTGCGTTTCCACATGCGAAACAGCATGAAGCCGCCGACGGCGAGCAGTGCGATCAGGAGGAAGTCCATGATCTGAAACCCGTTGAAGGCGTCTCCAAAGAAGAGCGAAGCCAAGAGGCCGCCAGCCGCGAGACCGGCCAAGGGACCCAGCCAACGGCTCATCCCGCTCGCCGGACGCTGCCCCGGTGCAGTCTGCGCCGGGCTCTGTTGGCCCGGACGTTGCGCCTGAGCCGGTGGCGCAGCCTGACGTTGCATACCGCTCGACTGCTTTCCGAGGTTCATACCGCCGCCGAGGCGTTTCGCCTCGACATCGGCGGGACTGGACAGAATACCGACGGTGATCATGGTGACGACCGCGGTCATGAGCGTCTTGAATCTCATGTGGCTAGTAGCTCCTTGTTGGACGAATCGGCGAAGTCAAGGTGTGCCAACACATCGGCCCCTTAGGGTTCGGTCTGCGGCGAGTAGAACAATCCGGATCCGGTCGTCAAAACCATTGGTGTCACCTAACCTCGGCGTGGCCTGCCCCGCGCGGGTCGCTCGCGGCTTCGACCCGCCCGTTCGCACGATCCCAGATGATCGCTTGCATATCTCCGATCGGGTGTTCCAGCAGCTCAAGCCGATGACCCATCGCCGCCAGCGCCTCGTGCTCGCCGGCGCTCAATGCACCGGGCTCGTATTGGATCCTGTCCGGCAGGTGTTGATGGTGAATCCGCGGCTGAGCGATCCAGTCGTCGAGGGCCTTGCCCTCGACAATGCCCAAGATGCCTTGCAATACCATTGTGATGATGCGGCTGCCGCCGGGTGTGCCGAGGATGGCCAGCGTATCCGGGGACTCCATGAAGGTCGGGGACATGCTCGAGAGCATACGCTTGCCGGGTGCGATGGCGTTGGCCTCACCGCCGATTAATCCAAAAGCATTCGGGACGCCGGGCTGTGCCGAAAAATCATCCATCTCGTTGTTCAGCAGAACACCGGTTCCGGGCGGGACGAAACCGGACCCAAAGGGATGATTGAGGCTGAGTGTGGCGGCAACGCGGTTGCCGTCGCGATCGAGGATCGAGAAGTGCGTCGTACTCTGTCCGCCCGGACGAGGCGCGTCCCGGTCGGGGGCTCGACTGGGCGTCGCTCGACCCGGATCAAAATCGCGGATGAGTCCTGCCGCATAGTGCGGATTGATTAGCCGCTCAATGGGCATGTCCACCTGGTCGGGATCGCCGAGATAACGCGCGCGGTCACGGTAGGCGCGGCGCATCGTCTCGGTAAGCGCATGGATGCGCGGCGTACCCGCCTCGGGCAGCGGCTCGATTGCGGCTAGCATATTGAGCATCTGCATCAGGAGCACGCCGCCGGACGAAGGTGGTCCGGCGCTGACCAGCCGCCAGTTACCGAAGCGTCCGACGATCGGCTCGCGCTCGATCGCGCGATACGCGGCGAGGTCCTGCATGGTCCAGATCCCCCCGGCGGCACGCACGCCGGACACCAACAGATCGGCACTCTCCCCACTGTAAAAACCGGCATGACCTTCGGTTGCAAGGCGCTCCAGGGTTGCGGTGAGATCCGGTTGCCGCAGTCGATAGTCGCGGGGCGGAACCTCCCGATCCGCTAGGAACTGCGCGGTGGCCGCCGGGGAAGCCTGCAACGCGGCTAAGCGCCATCCGGCGTAGCGCAGATAGGTGTCGCCGATGTCGAAACCGTCCCGCGCAACGGCGATGGCCGGAGCCAGGGTTTTCGCGAGGGGGAGTCGCCCGTACGCTTCGGCGAGGTGAGCCAGTGCAGCGGGGGTCCCGGGTATGCCGGCTGCGAGCGGGCCGACCATCGCCGAGGCGGGCACGAAACGGCCTTCATCGTCAAGATATAGATCGCGGTGCGCCGCCAAGGGCGCACGCTCGCGTCCGTCCAGCATCACCTCGTGGCAGTCCTGCGCGCGGTGCAGGAGCCAGAATCCACCGCCGCCGATCCCGGAGCCATAGGGCTCAACCACTGCCAGCACAGCCGAAACCGTCACGGCAGCATCGAAGGCGTTGCCGCCGAATTCGAGGATCTTCAGGCCGGCTTGCGTCGCGATGGGGTGGGCCGTGGCGACTGCGGCTCGACCGGGTGGGGTATGCGGCGGTTCGCAACCGGCCCAC
>JBGSKP010000461.1:0-11015 GCA_041741175.1 Thiocapsa sp.
CGACGTGCTGCGCGCCAACAGTCTGGAACGCCGCGGTCAACGCTGGGTGCTCGGACTTGGCGCACTTGGCCTGGCCCTAATGGTTCTGGGCTGGCTCGCCGCTCAGATTCCGAGTCGCTCGCTTAGCCTGGGCTTTGTTGCGATCCTGATTCTGATCCTCGGCTTCAGCCTCTGCGTTCCCGCTCTGCTGCGCGCCATCGCGCTCGCGCTGACGCATTTACTGGGTCCCCTCGGCGGCATTCCGGCGGTGCTTGCAGCGCGTGGCGTGGCCGCGTCGATCACCCGTACCGGGATCGCCGCAGCGGCTCTCACTGTTGCGATCTCATCGACACTCGGCGTCGGCGTCATGATCGACAGCTTTCGCGGCAGCCTGATCCTCTGGCTGGACAACACGTTGCAAAGCGACATCTACGTGGCCGCCGTGTCGGACACCGGAAATCGCGCCGATGGCGAACTGCCGGTCGCACTCGCCGAGCATCTTCGCGACATCAACGGCATCGCCGAGATCAGCATGGCACGCAGTGTCCGCGTCGAGGCCCGCGCCGGGTCGGTGCTTCTGCTCGGCCTCACTTCCTCCTCGATCAGTCCGAGCGGATTTCGCTTCGCGCCCGGACAGGCCGCCGATCTCTGGCCGCGTTTTCAGACCGGCGCGCTCATCCTCGCCTCCGAACCCTATGCCTATCACCACAAGGTTGGCGTCGGCGACGCGGTCGAACTCTTCACCAATCTGGGCTGGCGCACCTTCGAGGTCGGCGGCATCTTCCGCGACTATGGATCGGACGCCGGCATGCTGGTGATGGCCCGCGACACCTACACCAGGCTCTGGGACGACCAGGCGCTCTCGTCGATGGGTCTGATGGTCCGGGACGGCGCCGATCGCACCTTGGTGTTCGAGCAGGTACGCGAGATCACCGAGACGTTCGACCGACCCGTGCAGGTCAGCCTGAACGATCAGATCAAAGACCAGTCGCTTGAGGTCTTCGACCGCACCTTTGCGATCACACATGTCCTGCGTCTGCTCGCCATCGACGTGGCCTTCATCGGCGTCCTGAGCGCCTTGATGGCCCTTGAGCTGGAACGACGCCGCGACTATGCCGTGATGCGAGCCACGGGCATGACCCGACGCGAGCTTACCCTTTTGATCCTGATTCAGACGTCGATCATGGGCCTGTCCGCCGGGCTGCTGGCCGTTCCGCTCGGCCTGGTGATGGCCGATCTGCTGATCCAGGTGGTCAACCTGCGTTCGTTCGGCTGGACCATGGACATGCAGATTCCGCCGGCGACCCTCGTCTCCGGCGTGCTCTTGTCCTGGGGCGCGGCGCTCCTGGCGGGCATCTACCCCGCGGCGCGCTCGGCCAACGCCGATCCAGCCCAGGCATTGCGTTCCGAGTAACGGCGAATCGATCCGTTCCGCGGTTGACGCGCGGTTGGTATTTCACCCAAGAACGGCAATCCAATGTATCCTTATCGGGCTTGAAAAGCGCCGAAAGCAGACCGCGATCCGCGCACGATCGGCGCAGTCAGAACCGCCTTGTGGAGACCGCAAACCTTGCGTTCGGCCCGTTTTAAACTAACACTATCCAGGTCGTTAAGCCGCATCTCCCGCAAGGTCCGTGGACCCATGAGAAGCCGAGCCCCATCGAATGCGACGCCTGATCCTGCCCGACTGGGTTCAACGAGCGGCTGGCTCTGAATTGATCAAGGTCGAATGACCGACGGGGCTTGAGCCTTCTGTCCCGGAGAGACCCCAATAACCTCAATGAGGCGAGCGAGTGACATGGCCGACGATAAAACGATCGTAACCAAGAAGACGGCACCCAAGGCAGCCGCGACAACCAAGAAAGCAGCAGCCAAGAAGTCAGCCACAACAGCCGGGGCAGCCGCTCCGAGCACCGCCAGGAAGGCGGCGCCTGCGACCGCCGCCGCGCCGAAAACTCAGATGAAGCCGTCGGCGGCCCCGGCGAAAGCTGCGCCGGTCAAACCGACGCCGCCTGCCGCCCCGGCCAAAGCGATCCACGCCACCAAAGCGCTCTCCGCCAAGGAGATCTCGGCAACCGGTCGATCGAAAAAGACGACCGCGACCGCATCGACCGGTGCGATGCAGAAATCCATCGAAGGAAAAGCGATCAGCCTCAAAACACTCTCCAATGTATCGGACGAAGAGCGTCTGCACATGGTGCATGAGGCCGCTTACTATCGTGCCGAGAAACGCAGTTTTGCGCCGGGACACGAGGCGGAAGACTGGGCCGAGGCCGAGCGGGAGATCAACGAGTTGATCGCCAGCGCCAAGCGCATTTCCGGGCGTTAAGCACCGGTCTGCGTGCGGGGCCGGATTGGATCCGGCTCAAGGAATCCGACCGGGGCGATCCGCTCCGGTATCGTCGTTTCAGACGCCGTCCGAGTACACAACTTTGTAATTGACCTTCTCAAGGTCGCCTTTATGCGCGACCTCCCCATCCGCTGGCTAGCAGAATAGATCCTGGATCCGTCCGCGTTTCGTGTCCTCTGCCAGCGCGCGATAATGCCCCAAGGCGATCTGCTCGCGCCCCATCGCACAGTGCAGATCCACATAGACAGAGCGTACACCAACAGCGGCGTCCGGAGTCGATGGCCGGGCCGCGTACCCCCCATTTGCTTCAGACCCGACGACGGATCCAGACCGAGACCTGTCCTGTTCACGGCCAATCGCAAGGACTACACTTTCATGACAGTTCGATGACCGTTTCTTTTCAAACCGCATCAGCGATCGCGGCACGCCCACCTCGAGATCACAGCCCCCGACACATCAATGGAAGTAGGCCACCTGTCGTTTATCGCCAAACGCGTCGTCCCCTGGGGCGGCGCCCTGGCTTTCGTGGTGCTTTGGTATCTTGCCACGCAGGCCGCAATGGATTTGCTGTTCGACGTCAAACCGCTGCCGGAGGCATTTCGGTCCGATCTGATCGCACATCTTTTGATCGGTGCCCTGCTCTTCGGCCTGGCGGCTAGCCTGCCGCGCTTCCTGCTCGGGACCGCGGCCCTCTTGAGCGCACTGAGCCTGGGCAATGCCATCAAGATGTCGATCCTGGGCGGCCCCTTGATGCCGGACGATTTCGTCGCCGCCAAGAATCTGTTTCTCCTGCTTGATGGCTGGCAGCTCGTCGGGGCTGCGCTCATGGTGGCTATCCCCGCGTCTTTGCTGTGGTGGATGATCGCCTGGCGCCGAGCCCGGTCCTGGGTCAGCCTCGGCATGCTCGTCTTAACCGTCGGTCTTCTCATCGGCTTCGCCGAGCCGGCGAGTCGGACCCTGGACAGCGCCTTCGGCAATTCGGTCTGGAACCAGCGCGGCAACTTCGAGCTGCGTGGACTGCCGATCCATCTATTGCAGGAGGGATTACGTAGCCATGCCCGTCGCGAAATTGCACCGACAGCCAGCGAGGTGACCGCGGCACTCGACCGCTTTGCGGCATCACCCCCGCGCGATCTCCTGAAGGTCGCCGAATCGGCGAGCCCCGGCCGCAATCTGCACATGATCGTCCTGGAATCCTTCTGGGATCCGCTGTTGCTCACCGCCGCGCAGCTCTCGGCCGATCCGCTTGATCCAGCCTTCCGTGAGCTCTGGGCCGCCGCCGGACAGTCCCACGCCCTGGCGCCGGTCTTCGGCGGTTACACGGCCAACACCGAGTTTGAGATCCTCTGCGGATTTCCGGTCGAGCGCGACAACGTCTTCTTCGAAGGCGGACTCCGACGCGACGTCCCCTGCCTGCCGCGACATCTGGCCGAAGTCGGCTATCGCTCTTTTGCCTCGCACCCCAATGCAGCCTCCTTCTGGAACCGCGTCAATGCCTACCGGCGCATCGGTTTCGACACCTATTGGTCTCAGGCCGATTTCAAGCTCGATGACATGAATCGCGAATTCTTGAGTGATCGCTCGCTCTACCGACAGATCATTGAGCGGCTTGCGCCGCGGATCCAGGGTTCGACGCCTGTTTTCAACTACGTCCTGACCTATTTCGGCCATCTCCCCTACCCGCTCAATGCGCAGCGCCCGACGGTGATCACGGCGGCGGAGGGCCACGACACGGTCGCGGCCTATGCGAACACCATATATTACAAATCCCGCGAATTGATGGACTTCCTGGGCGAGTTGCGTCGGATCGACCCGGATGCCCTGGTCGTTCTGTTCGGCGATCACCCGCCCGCGCTCGGCAACCAATTCGGCGGCTTCAGAGAATCCGGTCTGCTCGCGGGCAGCCGGGCCGAGTTCACCGATGCGATGTTCCGCACCCTGGTGGCCACACCGCTCGTCGTCATCGACGGTCGCCGCGGCGTGCTGCGGGTCGGCGATCTTCCGCTGTACCAACTGCCCGGTCTGCTCCTGCAACTCCTCGGCGACAATCGCCCTTCGATGCTGGCGCTGAACGCACCCGCCGATGGCGCTGCGATCATTCGGCCGCTACCTGGCATGCACTTCATCACCCATGGCGGTGCGGTCAGGGTCTGCCGGGACGGCGATGAGCTAAGCGAACCCTGTCGCGCCTCATCGTCCTGGCTTGAGGCGATCCGCGTGCTGGCGCGTGATCTTTTCGCCGGCGCCCAACATGCCCTGCGCCGGCTTGAGCCCGCACCCGGCATCCGGGCGGCAGCATTCGAATCAGGCACGGCAGCCGTCCGGGAATTCCCTCTTGTCCAAATCCGCAGCCCGCATTCGGGCTAAGCGCACCGGGTGCGATCAGTTTACGCCTCGCCTGAACCCCATCGCCGTTACGGGCCTGGATTTCCGTTGTGACCGAATCCAGCACGACGCCGGCCCGCACGGATGCGGGTCGCCCCCGCCCGCGTGTTAATCTTGCCCCGGCTCGACCATAACCTTTGACGAGACCCTCCCTAGCTGTCCGTAGGATCACCATGAAAATTCCAAAACGTCTCGAGCCGCTGGTGCACGACGGTCTGATCGACGAAGTGATCCGGCCGCTGAAGAGCGGCAAGGAGGCCGCCGTCTATGTGGTGAGTTGCGGCGACGCGATTCGCTGCGCTAAAGTCTATAAAGAAGCCAACCAACGCGGCTTTCATAAACAGGCTTTGTATCGCGAAGGCCGAAAGGTACGCAATAGCCGGCAGGCGCGGGCCATGGAAAAAGGCTCTCGCTACGGACGTCAGCAGCAGGAAGATGTCTGGCAGAATACCGAGGTTGATGCCTTGTATCGCCTGGCCGCCGCCGGGGTTCGTGTTCCCGCACCCTATCACTATATCGACGGCGTTCTGCTCATGGAGCTGGTCACCGACGAGGAGGGGGATGCGGCACCCAGACTGAACGATCTTGATCTCACCGGCGAGCAGGCGCTGCAATACCATGACGCCTTGATCAAAGAAGTCGTCAAGATGCTCTGTAGCGGCCTTGTGCATGGGGATCTTTCCGAGTTCAATATCCTCATCGACGCAGAAGGACCGGTGATTATCGACCTGCCCCAGGCCGTCGATGCGGCAGCCAACAACAATGCCGCCCGCATGCTCGAACGGGATGTCGGTAATCTGGCCGCCTATTTCGGCCAATTCGCACCCGAGCTGCTGACGACCAGTTATGGCAAAGAGATCTGGTATATCTATGAAAGCGGCGTTCTGAATCCAGACGTCAAGCTCACCGGGCATTTCAAAGGAAGTCATAAAGAGGCCGACGTCGAAAGCATCATGAGAGAAATCGACGATGCGCGCGAGTCCGCAGTCAGACGCAAATTGGCGCGTGAGAGCTGAAGAATGAAGGACGAGAGCCCTTTAAGAATGAGTTGTTATGCCCTTGACCACGATATCGCAGACGATCGCCTCCGTAGTAACCGCATTGATCCGAACCGGCGCGTTCGGGAAGCCTTCAACGCAGTCTGTCGACGATGAAACATTGCGGAATATCAATTGAAGGAAGGAATGGCATAAACTATACTGTGATAAAAAAGTTATAAGGCATCTCGTCTATCCGTGCATCAGCGCGATAGGATGGTTGTAATGAAAAAACCTTATGCTTCATAAGGAGGATTTATGAAAACCTTGATGCTGGTCTCTGCTCTTGGGCTCTCGCTGTTATTGGCCGGAGCGTGTATTGCACAGAATGATACTGCGCCTCAGCCAGGGCCACAGATGGATGCCCAAGGGAAGCGGGTTATTAAGCCCCAAGACGGGGTCGAGGTTGCGCCGCAAGTATCCAATGCCTATGTCATTATGTGCTATACCTGTGGCGGATATTATCCGTATCGTGTCGCGACAGCTAACCTTAGAGGCCGCAACAATCGAGTGTGGGAATACGGTGCTCGGTGTAGTGGCGGCCAAACTTGGCGCTTGGATAACGTACCGTACTTATGCGCAAATCATCGGTGAAGAGTGGATCTCGTTATCCGCCGATCGATTCTCTTCCAGTTGAATCACCCCCGGCAGAGCCCGAGGCTTACCTTACTGAGTTATTTCGCGTAAGCCAAAGCGACCGGCTCTAATCCATGGCGACGCTCAAGGTCCGTACACTGGCCCTGCATCAACAGGGCTGGCTGTGCGGACCCTCAATCTGGTTGCGGACGCGCCAGCCCGAAAGGGTGCGGAGCGCAGAGACATCGCTATCAGAGCCGGGTCAGACTTACCGTTTGTCGGAAGCGGGCCAGCGCAGCGCTGAAGGCGAGCGCCCCAAGCCCGAAGGTCGCCACGAGATGGGGCCAGACCAGATCCAATCCGGCGCCGCGAAAGATCACGGACTGCACAAAAGCGACGAAGTGCGTGGTCGGCGAAATGAGCATCACCCGCTGCAACAGCTCCGGCATGGCATCCAACGGCGTGTTGGCGCCCGAGAGCATGTACATCACCAGAAAAACCGGAATGGAGAGCAGCCCGAACTGCGGCATGGTCCTGGCCAGTGTCGCGAGCAGGATGCCGAGCTCCGTCAGTGCAAACAGATAGACCGCAAGACCAGACACGAAGAGCCAAAGCGAGCCGGCGACGGGAACGCCCAGGACACCCTGGACAATCACGACGATGGCGAAGGTGGCGGCGAGAAGTATCACCAGGGCGTTGGCCCAGACCTTGGCGAGCATGATCTCGGCGGCGCTCAGCGGCATCACCAGCAGGTGCTCGATCGTGCCATGCTCGCGTTCGCGGATCAGCGCCGCTCCGGTCAGGACGATGCCGAGCAGGGTCACCATATTGACGATCTGCATCACCGCCATGAACCAGGCCGACTCGCCATTGGCATTGAAGGCGAGCCGGACCACCGAGGACACCGCCGGACGCGGCTCAGCCTGGTCGCGCCGCAGAGTACGCAGCGATTCTTCGGCGAACACCTGCTCCAGATAGCGGGCTCCCGCCCCGGCCATGGCCATCGCCGTCGCATCCACGTTCACCTGCACAGCCGGGTGCAGACCCTCGGCCGCATCGGACTGCAGACGCGGCGGAAAATCGATCACGAAGGTATAGAGACCGGCGTCCATAGCGGCATCCACGTCGGCCAGTCCAATCTGAACCGGCGGCTGAAAATAGGGCGGACTCAAGGTTGCGGTCAGCCTGGCCGAGAGCGGCGAGCGGTCCTCGTCCACCACTGCAACCGATGCGTTTCCGAGTTCCAGCTTCACGCCCCGCGCCGGGGCGATGATGGCAAAGGTGAAGGCGTAGATGATCAGCAACACCATGACCGGGTCATAGCGTAAGCTGATGAGTTCTTTGAGCCCCAGGCGATAGACATTGGTAAGTCGCACCTCAGCGCTCCTGCGTCCGCAACAGGGCGAGCCCGAGCAGGAAGAACAGCAGCCCGAACGCCCCGAGCATCAGATAGTCGAGCCACAGATCCGCCAGGGTGAGCCCCTTGGTGAAGGTTCCGACGCTGACATGGTTGAACCAGGCGCTCGGAAAGCCATAGCCCATGACCCGCGCCGGTCCGGTCAGTGCGGACACCGGCACCAACATGCCGGAGAAGAGCATGGTCGGGATGGTGCTGGCGATGGCCGTGCCGAACACCGCGGCGATCTGGGTTCGCATGAAGGTCGACATCAACAGCCCAAGCCCAGTGCTCGCAACGACAAACAGCAGCGCACCCAGCGTCAGGGCGCCGAGTCCACCGGTGAGCGGCACCCGGAACAGCAGGAGCGCCATCAGCAGCAGCATCAGATAGCTCAGCAGCGCCAGTGTCACATAGGGAAGCTGCTTGCCGAGCAGAAACTCGACACCCTTGGTGGGTGTGGCATAGAGATTGGTGATCGAGCCCAACTCCTTCTCGCGCACCACACCCACTGCGGTCATGGTGGCCGGGATCATGATGAGCAGCAGCATCAAGATTCCGGGGACCATCGCGTAAACGCTCTTGAAGTCCTGGTTGTAGCGAAAGCGCGTCTCGACCCTCACCGGCGCAGCAGACAGCGCATCCGCAGGCAGACCGGCACCCAGGGTCTCCAGATACTGCCGATGCACGCCCTCGACATAACCGCGGATGGTGTCGCCCCGGAACGGGATGGCCCCGTCTATGATGAAGCCGACCTCGGGCTGCGCGCCCCGTTTCAGGGCGCGACCGAAGCCCGGCGGAATCTCGATCGCCAGGGTGAGCCGGCCACTCATCAGACGCGTCCACAGATCCGATTGATCTATCAGCGCAGGCTGCTCGGAAAACCAGGCCGAGCCGGCCAATTGCTCCAGATAGTCGCGACTCGCCGGGGTGCGATCCTGATCAAGCACGGCGTAGGCGATGTCGTCGACGTCGAAAGAGATCCCAAACCCCATGGCGATCATCAGCAACGCCGGCCCGAGCAGGGCAAAGGCAAGGCGGATCGGGTCGCGGCGAAGCTCGGTCCCCTCCCGACGGGCGTAGGCCCAAAGCCGACCGAGGGAGAAGCGACGCATCCGGGCCGGCGTGCGCAATCGATCGGGGAGCACAGACTCGGGACCCGTTTGCCACGCGGTCGGCGCCGGCTCGTCCGCGTCCGTCGCCTCCTCCATGCAGGCGATAAAGGCATCCTCCAGCGTCGCCGCACCCCGCTCGGCCTTGATCGCCGCCGGGGCGCCCTCGGCAAGCACGCGACCGCCATGCATGAGTGAGATGCGGTCGCATCGCTCGGCCTCGTTCATGAAGTGGGTGGAAATGAAGATCGTCACGCCCTGCTCGCGCGAGAGCAGGAGAAGCTGCTCCCAAAATCGGTCACGGGCGATCGGGTCGACCCCGGACGTGGGCTCATCCAGGATCAGGAGCTCCGGCTCATGGATCACTGCCACCGCCAGCGACAGACGCTGCCGGACCCCCAGCGGCAACTGCTCGGCGCGGGCGTCCAGCGATGACGCGAGATCGAAGCGCTCCACCAGTGCCCGAATGCGCGCGGGGATGCGCGACGGCGGCAGATGGTAGAGCCGCGCGTGCAGATCCAGGTTTTGGCGCACCGTTAGCTCGCCGTAGAGCGAAAAGGATTGGGACATGAATCCAAGGCGCCGACGCAATGCGCTGTCATCGGCATCGACCGACTGATCAAAGACCCGTGCTTCGCCTTCGGTGACCGGCAGGAGTCCCGTCAACATGCGCATGGTGGTGGTCTTGCCGCTGCCGTTGGAGCCGAGAAAGCCGAAGATCTCCCCCTTGCGGATCGAGAAACTGACCCGGTCGACCGCAGTGAAATCGCCGAAGCGGCGGGTCAGGCCGACGGCTTGGATGGCAGGCGGAGCATCTGTGTCCGGGGCTCGCAGCGTCAGCTCCAGACGCCGATGAGCGCCGCGGCGCTCCGCGGGGAGCAGCGCGACGAACACCGATTCCATGTCGCATTGGCCGGTGCGTTCATACAGCTCCTGCACCCTGCCTTGGGCAAGCACGCGCCCGGCATCCATCGCCACCAGGGTGTCGAAGCGCGCGGCTTCCTCCATATAGGCGGTGGACACCAGTATGCTCAGATCCGGTCGGCGGCGGCGCAGACGCTCCACGAGCTCCCAGAAGCGCCGCCGCGAAAGCGGGTCGACACCCGTGGTCGGCTCGTCGAGTATCAGCAAATCGGGCTCATGGATGAGCGCACAGCAGAGCCCGAGCTTCTGCTTCATACCGCCGGAGAGATGCATCGCCGGACGCTCGGTAAAGGGCGTCAGACCGGTGGCCGCGGTCAACTCGGCGATCCGCTCGGCCCGCGTGATGCGATCCTGCCCGAACAGGCGGCCGAAGAAATCCAAGTTTTCTCGGACGGTGAGGCTGGGGTAGAGGTTGCGCCCGAGTCCCTGCGGCATGAAGGCGATATGGGCAATGGCCGCATCGCGCTCGCGCGGCTGTCGCAAGTCCCGTCCCAGGACCTCCACACGACCGGACTGGATCTGCCGCACCCCGGCGATGATCCCGAGTAGGGTTGACTTGCCGACACCGTCCGGGCCGATCAGTCCGCACATGGCGCCGGCGGGCAGATCCAAACCGACCGCGTCCAACGCGATCAGCTTACCGTAGGCGTGGTGCAGCCCGGTTAGTCGGACAACGGGCTCGTCTGGTGATTCGGCCATGTCGGCAACCTCACAGCGAGATGCTCGGGCCAGGGCGCCGCCGGCTGGAGCTGGACATAGGCAACACCGGGCAGCCCCGTCTTCACCAGCGACTCATACTGAACCAGGAGTGCGGGGGCGATGCGCACCTTGACGCGAAACGCGAGCGACTCACGCACGCTCTGCGTCTCGACTTGCTTCGGGGTGAACTGGGCGCGCGGCGACACGAAAGAAACCTCGGCGGGGATCACATAGTCGGGGGCCGCATCGAAAACGATCCGCGACGCCGCACCCAGTGCAACGCGCCCTGCCGCCGGCGCAGGCAGAAAGATCACCATGTAGACATCGGCCAGATCCAGCAGGGTCAGGATCTTGCCGCCCACACCCAGAACCTCGCCGGGCTCGGCCAGACGGTAGAGCACTCGACCGCTGCGTGGCGCCCGCAGTGTGCTGTCGGCGATATCCACCTCGATACGCTCGATGCTTGCCTGCGCGGCCTCGATCGCCGCCTCGGTCGCCACGACCTGCACCAGGGCCGCACGCAGGGTTGCCTCGGCCGTGCGTTGGCGGGTTCGCGC
>JBGSKP010000462.1:0-6639 GCA_041741175.1 Thiocapsa sp.
CGCCCGCGAGGCGGCCGACGCTTGGACCGCCAAGACGCCGGACAAACCGCGATTCGTCGCCGGCGTGCTCGGACCGACCAGCAAGACCGCCAGCATCTCGCCCGACGTCAACGATCCGGGCGCGCGTAATACACATTTCGATGAGCTTGTGACGGTCTATGCCGAGTCCACTCGCGCCCTGCTCGCCGCGGACGTGGATCTGATTCTAATCGAAACCATCTTTGATACCCTCAACGCCAAGGCCGCCGCCTTCGCCGTGGATACGGTCTTCGAGGAAGACGGCGTCACACTCCCGGTCATGATCTCGGGCACCATTACAGACGCCTCCGGCCGCACACTCTCCGGCCAGACCGTGGAAGCCTTCTACAACAGCCTGCGCCACGTCAAACCCTTCGCCATCGGACTCAACTGCGCACTGGGCCCGGATCTGCTCAGGCCGCATGTGGAAGATATGGCCAGGGTCGCCGAGTCCTACACCACCTTTCATCCCAACGCCGGCTTGCCCAACGAGATGGGCGGCTACGACATGACCCCGGAGCAGATGGCCGAGCAGATCGAAGAGTGGGCCACATCGGGCTTTCTCAACATTATCGGTGGCTGCTGCGGCAGCACACCCGACCACATCCGCGCCATCGCGCAGGCCGTGGAAGGCAAGGCACCGCGCCACCCCAAGGCATGCGATCACCGGATGCGACTCTCGGGACTTGAGGCGTTTAACGCCTGACAGGGCATGGCGCAGCACGGCTAACGTACACTAATTCAGCCTACTCCATCGCGGATCAGCGGCGACACATTGATGCAAAACTGATGCAACCATATGATTAAAAACGATCTAAGTGGCGCGCTGGACCATGCGCTGTCATGCCGCACTGTTCGAGCCAGTCACCCTGCGCGTGCCCTTGCCCGAAGCTCCCCTATCCGATGCCGGTCACGGTCTGGTGGCGGTGACCGGAATCACAAATAAAGACCGCTCGGCCTGCTGATGAACCTGTCATGACTCAGCATGGCGATTCAATGGCGCAATGATGGCGGCGTACTGACGCTCGAACAAACCGAGATTGCTCGGGTATAGCTCACATTGCCGACCGGCCCTGAAGCCTGCGTGAACCAGGCATTCCGCGCCGCGGACATCCTGCTGCGGGCGGGGAGGTTTAACGCTGCGTCGCAGCTCGAGGATAATCTGATCATGCTTGGCCAAGTCGGGCTGCCGGCGATCCGATCGAGCAAGTCCGAACGGCCAGTGAGATTCTTCTAAAGTGCCGGGCAGGACGCTCGGTGCGAGGACGTCCGGCCAAGGCAGCGAGGGTCAGCGCTGTGGGGCCGGGACACCCACATCCCGGCCCGCGAGGCATCAGAACTGACCTTTGAAGGTCGCACCATAGATCGAGACAAGGCCGGTGCCGGCGAGGTTGCGAACGAGCTTGCTCGCACCGTTGGCGAGGTTGAGTCGGTAAAAGCCGGTGCCGGCGAAACCGAAATCCTTGCCAGCCCCAATCGAGGCGAGGCCATAGAGGTTGGTGAGGCCATGCGAGACGCTGCCGAGCACGGCACCCGTCGCCGGGTTGAGCCTGACCAGGCGTCTGTCGGTCGAGGCCAGGTAGAAGGCACCGCGGGCCTTGACGAGGTCGCCCGCGGAATAGAAAGGCGAGGTGCTGCCGACCGGCGTCGCTGCTCCGGTCACCGGGTTGATACGGTAGAGCTGGGCCTGGCTAAAGCTGTGCGCGAGACAGTTGTTCACCAGCGGGCAAAACAGCGCGTTGATGCCCGTCGGACCGAGGCGGCCAATCTTCTTCACCTTCGCGGTTTTCGGGTTGATGAGGTAGAAGTCGGTGAAGCTCACGCCATAGAGCTTGCCGCTCGGCGCGAATGCAATGTCGGTCATAACCACCCCCATCGCACCCTTTACTTTCACCGATCCGTTGACGGAATCGACGGTGGCGAGCTTGCCGTAAGCATCGGCGACCCAGATCAGGGGACCGGTGGCCTCGCTAGCAACGCGTTCGGGGGCCGCAACCGCCCCGTTTGGGATCTCATCGCCGGCGCCCGGGACCTGGGCGAAAGCAGCGGTGCTCAACATATAGAAGCATGTTAGGAGACCGATCAACCGGCACGACTTTGGCATCGACATGATGTCACCTCTTGTGTTGATGAAGTTTCATTTGATTGCCAACGTAAATACGTCAACAGAGTTATGCTAATTTCTGGTGGATGAGCGGACGCTTAAATAGGCTTTGGAAGACATTGCACCAGCTCTTTTAAGGTGCTCAGAATCTCCTGTAAGCTACTGAGATCGTTAAGTATGCATGAGGTTCGTTTCGGCTATGTTCGGCGATGTCCTACAGAGATTTGTTGATCGGAGCCCGGCAACCGTCATGGTGCGCGGACTGTTGGAACATCTGCTCAATCCCGCAGCCCTGGACCAGTGGTTCGAAGACACGCGCCAGAACCAGTACACACGTGAGATTCTGTTTTCATCGCTAGTGGGCATGATGCTGCAAATCGTGTGTAAGACTCAGGCCAACGTGCACGCCGCGTATCGTCGCGCCAACATCGCAACCTCGATCGTGTCGGTCTATGCCAAATTGCGCGGGATTGAGCTGAGCACCTCGCAAGGTCTGGTGCGCCGGATCGCGAGCGACGCCCACGGCCTGATTGAAACGCTGGGTGCGGAGTGCCCCGCGATGCTGCCTGGCTATCGAGTGAAGTTCTTGGACGGCAACTGCCTGGCCGCGACCGAGCAGCGTTTGAAAGCACTGCGGGGGACCTCCGCAGGCCCGCTGCCGGGCAAATCGCTGGTGGTCTTCGATCCGCAATCGGGCTTGGCAAGCGACGTATTTCCCTGCACGGACGGACATGCCCAGGAGCGCGCACTGTTGGATGCGGTTCTCGACACCGTCCAACCCCGGGATGTTTGGGTGGCCGATCGCAACGTCTGCGTGTCGTCGTTTCTGCATGGGATTCATCGCCGGGCGGCGTTCTTCATCATTCGCCAGCATGGCGGGCTGGTCACGAAACCGTTGGAAGCCATGCGCCGGATCGGCACGTCCGCGACCGGGGACGTGCATGAGCAGGCGGTGCAGTTGTCCTCATCGGCCGGTGACCTATGGACCCTTCGGCGCATCACCTTGATCCTCAAAACGCCCACGCGCAATGGCGAGACCAGGCTCGTGATCTTGACCAATCTGCCGGTTGCGGTCGCCGACGCGCCCCGCATCGCCGAATGCTATCGGGAGCGCTGGGGCATCGAAACCGCCTTTCAGAAGCTGGAGCGGCATCTGAATTCCGAAATCGAGACGTTGGGGTACCCGCAGGCCGCGCTGTTTGGCTTTTGCATGGCCTTGGTGGCATTTAACCTCTACGCCGTCGTCATGGCGGCGCTGCGTGCGGCCCATCCGACCCGGGCGATCGACGACACCGTCTCGGAATACTGTCTCGCCGCCGAGATCGCCACCACGATGACCGGCCTGAACATCGCCGTTCCTGCACACGACTGACCAACATTCGCACACGATAACGTCGATGACTTCGCCGCCTGGTTACTCGCTTTGGCGACACGCGTCGATCTGTGCAAACTCTTAAAAATAACCCGAGGGCCCAAAAAACCACCCACCCCACGCACCAGGTACAAAGGCCACCCGCATGTCTCGACCGCTAAGTTGCTCGCCGGCATCGAACCGTCCACAAAGTGAAACCTTAAAAGGGCTGAAGACATTGCACCCTTGCTGACAGGGCCGTTACCGAAACACGTATCAGCGACGAGAGAGTTGCCCCGTGTGCGATGCTACGCCTGAGCTATCGCCTCATGCAAATCGGGTTGATAGGCCGGTTCTCGCCAAGAGGGGCTGTGCATAGATGAGCTGGGGCCATGGGGTCGAGGTCAGGGCTTTGGCTTAATTCCTCGACAGCTCGGGCGATCGGAAAATGGCACGACCAGGGCGGGCTACGGCGGATCTCAAGTGCTCAGTGGAGTGGCCGCCGTTGCAACCGGCCAAGACCACTCGGCTGCACTCAAGGTCGACGGCAGTCTCTGGACCTGGGGTGACAATACGCACGGTCAGATTGGCGACGGCACGACCCGGAACCGCTTGAAACCCTTTCGTGTGATGATCGGCGTCGTCGCCTTGGCGGCCGGAGGAAGCGTCACTCTCGCGCTGAAGACCGACGGAACCCTGTGGGCCTGGGGGTACAACCGGGAAGGTGGACTCGGCGACGGCACGTCACAGAATCGCACGAGGCCGATTCGCGTCATGGCCGGTGTCGTCGCTATGGCGGCTGGAGGATTCCACACGCTCGCTCGAACGAATGATGGCAACCTCTGGGCTTGGGGATCCAACCGATGGGGGCGACTTGGAGATGGGACGAGAACAGATCGACTGACACCTGTCCGGGTCATCGGCTTTGGCCCGACAGACAGCGTGCCCCGCGCTCCCTCGAGCCTCGTCGCTCGCACGGTGTCGGCGGCTCGAATCGATTTGCGCTGGGCGGATAACAGCTCCGACGAGCAGGGTTTCCGTGTCGAGCGGCGCCATGGAACAGACAACTGGACGGAGATCGCCACGCTCGGTCCGAATGCGACCAGTTACGCCAACAGCGGGCTGAGGAGCGGGACCACCTACTCTTATCGGGTCTCGGCCTACAATACGTCCGGCAACTCTGGGTATTCGAACACCGCAACAGCCACCACTCCGGGAACGCGGCCTTGCGAGGACGGGCAGATCCCGATCAACGTTGGAGCGACTGTTGCGGGCAGATTGAGCACTACCGACTGCTTTGCGAACCTCACCCGGCCGGGCCATTACCGCGATAATCATGTCTTACAGGCGATCGCCGGCAGGACCTACAGCATCGAGCTCAGCTCTTCGACCTTCGATACCTACCTCAACCTCTTGGCGACAGGCGCGACGATCCTGGCATCCGATAACGATGGCGGGGGCGGAACCAATTCACGGATCATCTATCGTGCCACGAGCACCCGGACCTTGCGCATTCAGGCCACATCCAATTTCACCGGTGCAACGGGGAGCTACGTGCTGTCCCTGCGCGAGGGCTCGGGACCGTCCGGGCCTGCCGCGCCGAGCAATCTCGTGGCGCGCGCCGCCTCGCGCAATCAAATCAATCTGACCTGGCGCGACAGGAGTACCAACGAGCAGGGCTTCCGCATCGAGCGCAAGATCGGTACGGCGCCCTGGGTGCAGATCGCCGAGGTGGCGGCCAACACGACCAGCTACGCCAACGTCGGGCTCTCGCCGAACACCGCCTACCGCTATCGGGTGCGTGCGTTCAATGCCGGGGGGACGTCGACCGATCCCACGGCCACGGCAGTGAGAACGCCGCGTTAGCCAGCCCGACTCAACCGGTCGACCCGCGTCGCGTGTCCTCTGCTGTCAGGTCGCGCGCGCTCGTACGACACACATCGGAAGGCATGCAAGGCTGCAGTCTGCCCCGGGTCCCCTGGCCCATCGACAACTTGACGGCAGGAGCTTTGCTCGAAATGGATTGCTACGAAGTCTGTACCGGCGTGCGAACATCGTGCATCGTCGCCTTTCGGCGCGACCCCGCTCACGGGTCTTGAGCGTCATTGCGGGGCTGCCTTTCGAGCAGCGGTATCCGCCGGTTGTCATGCTGGAGCCGACCAACTCATGCAATGGGCTTTACCCCTCTGTCCGGTCGGAGCCAAAATCGACACCCGGCGCAAGGGCCAAATGCGTCCTGCTGATTTCGAGGGCCTGGTCGACGAGATCAAGGACTTCGCAAAGGTTGTCGTGATGAATTTCGCTGGCGAGCCTCTGATCAATCCGCAGATTGCCAAGATGGTGGCCTATGCCGAGTCGAGCGGCCTGCGCGTCGTGGTCGGCACCGATGGGACGCTTGATCGTGCCGAGGCGCTCATCGAAGCAGGTTTGCCCCTGAGGTATCCCCACTAAAACGCCATATAAGACATTCGCTTATTGTCACATATTAAGTCAGAATTGAACATGCATGGGGTTTGATGGTCCACAACGGGCGACCAAACCTGCGGAGGACCCCCCATGCATGCCCTGACGATTCTACAGCGTTGTGTTGCCCCACTTCTGGTCGGCATTCACCGTCGGCGGTTGGCCGGGTTGCTCGAAGCCGTCGCCGCGACCGTCAGTGGTCCGCGGCTGACGCTGACCGAGATCGGCCGACGCTTCCGGGGCGGGTTGGATTTGCGACACCGCATCAAGCGGGCCGACCGACTGCTGGGCAACGCGCATCTTCAGCGCGATGCCAAGGGGATTGATACGGCGTTGGCGCGGCAGTTGCTCGCCGGCGTGGCCGACCCGCTGATCGTGATCGACTGGAGTGATCTGAAGGAGGACCAGTCGCTGCACCTGCTGCGCGCCTCCCTGCCGGTCGGCGGTCGCAGCCTGACGTTGTACGAGGAGGTCCACCCCCGGTGCAAGCTGGGCAATCGGCAGGTGCAGCATCGGTTCCTGCAGCAGATCAAGGCCCTGCTGCCGGGGAGCGCGGAACCGATCATCGTCGCGGACTCCGGCTTCAAGGTCCCGTTCTACCGGGAAGTCGAACGTTTGGGCTGGCGCTGGGTCGGGCGCGTGCGCGGGCGTGACCAGGTGAAGCTCACGTCGCGCTGGAGAAGCTGCCGGCGGCTGTTCGCCG
>JBGSKP010000463.1:0-2502 GCA_041741175.1 Thiocapsa sp.
CTGCCCCCGGGATTGCCGTATTACTCGCTGGTGACCTTTCCGCAACCCGAGCGTATCTCCTCGGTGCTCAAGTCCAGCTACCGGAAACTCAGCCGGGTGGATGCCCGCAACGACAGTCAAGTGCTGTTCTACGACCAAGTCATCCCCGGCAGCACGCTGATGGGCTACCTCAATGCCGACCATTGGGCACTGGCGGTGCCGATCGCCCGCTCGCATGGGTTGCTCGGCTCGACCCTCGTCGACCATAACGATTTTCCGCGCGAGGCGTTGCTCGAGGCGGTGTTGCGCATGGTCGAGGAGGATCTCGCGGCGGATTCATTGGACGTCGATGATCTGCATCCCTTGTAGGCGTTCGGGATGGCGCTCGCGATCATTGACCAGGTCGCGGATCCAGACCGCCTCGATCTGCCGGGGGAAGCGGTCACGGATCTCCCGGTAAATCTCCGGGTCGTGCTCTCCCGAATCCCCGACGAGGATGAAGCGGCGCTGCGGAAAGTGGCCGATGATGTCGCTGATCTGACCGAGCTTTTGCTCCGTCGTGGCCTCGCCCCCGGCCAGCCTGGCAAGATCCTGCCACGACCCCGGCGTGAGCAGGTTTTTGCGCACGCTCTTCATGTGGAAGGAACCTTCCGGATAGCCGGCGGCGGCGATCAACTGCGCCAGCGGGCGATAGAGCTGCCAGGGGCCGCCGGAGACGTAGTGAAACGCCGTTTCTTCGCCGAGCCCGCGGTACCGCTCCGCCATCCCGGGAGCGGGGACGAACGGACGGTAGAAGGTGTTCTCGATCACCACCGCGTGACCCGCGGGGATGTTGGTGACCTTGATAGTGTCGTCGATATCGGAGATCAGCGACAGTCCGTGGGCCTCGATCAGCCGGACCTTCGCGCTTCCCCGGTGGCCTGCCGACACGACATGCAGCCGCAGCCAGCCGTGGTTGGAACCCTGCGCCTTCAGGAGCTCCCGGGCACGTGCCGTGGTGAGCGACAACTCGCCGAGGATCAGGCCGTTCAGGTCGCTGCGCTTGGGTGTTCCGTCCGCTTCCCGCAGCGTGAAGGTCTCTTGCCGAGGATCCTGGTCGAACACGAACGCAACCTGCTCGCGCGACTCGTCGTCCGCAACCATGTCGGATAGGCGGTCGCGAAACCGCGCGATCTCCGGGGCCGGCCGGCCCCCGGCCGTGGCGGCCAAACCGGTGAAGGCCGTCTGCGTCACCATGCGCGGCTCATGGACCCAGATTCGCATCGGGATCGCCCACTGCTCGTCGCGACGGTAGCCGTAAGACGGGTAGATGGTCGCCTCTTCGACGGCCTTCCCCGGAAGCGGTCCCGCGCAGCCGGCGCAGAACAGGAGCAGCAGCGCAACGATCAGGGGGGTTGAAACGTCGCCTCGGGTGCATGGCGGAAGACCTGTTTGGAAAGGCACCGGTGGGATCAGAGCTGATCCTCGACGGGCAGGAGCCCGATGAAGCCGGCCGTGAATCGCTGCCAAGCGGTGCTCTCGGGGTCGTGGCGGTAGACCACCTCCTTGCCGTCGTCCTTGGTTACCCAGGACAGCGTCCCGTCCGCGTCCAACCGCACGCGATAGCTGTTCTCGGGCAACACCCCCTCGTCCATCCAGGCGACCACCTGGGCCGCCAGCTCCGGGCTCTGCACGTAAAGCCCGGCCTCGGTGTTGATGTCGGAGGACCGGGGGTCGAGGTTGAGGCTGCCGATGAAGACGTCCTGGCGGTCGAACACGAGGACCTTGGCGTGCAGCGCGGCTTTGGCGCCGAAGAAGGCGAGCCGCTTCTTGATCACCCCGGCGTCCGCGCGCAGCTCGTAGAGCTCGACGCCGCTGCGAAGCACTTGCTTGCGGCGATCGGCGTACCCCCCGTGGGCGGCCAGCACGTCGTTCGAGGCCAGAGAGTTGGTCAAAATCCGGATACGCACACCCTGGTCGTGCAGCGCCCTCATCCTTGCAATCGCCCGATCGCGAGGGACGAAATAGGGCGATTCGATCAACAGCTCGGTGTCGAGCCGCCCCAAGCGCCGGTAGAGCAACTCAGGCATTCGGGTGGTTCGGCCGGTCGCGGCGATCTCGGCCGGATCTGCCCAGACGAGGTGCCCCGGCGCCCAGATGAACTTGTCGATCTCGTGTTTGAGGATCGACTTGAACTCGGCGGCGTCCTGATCGATCGGATAGGGATAGTCGTCTGCCGCGATGCGCTCGCGCAGGGTCACCCGGGCCTGCTGTAGATCCGCTTGGGTAGCGGGCCGATCCACGAGTGCGCTGATGGGCACCGACCAGTCGCCGTTCCAGAAGCGGTCAAAGACGCTGGAGATCTCCCGCACCACCGGGCCGCCGGCGGCGACGTCCAGGTCACGGAAGTTGGCCTCGGTGTGGACCTCGAAGTAGTGATCCCCGACGTTGCGCCCGCCGACGATGGCCAGGGCGTTGTCCATCACCAGGGTCTTGTTGTGCATGCGGTGATTGAGCCGCCTGAAGTTCGTGAGGAACTCCAAC